>JADGHD010000018.1 GCA_019689615.1 Frankia sp.
GCACGAGCGGATGCGCTGCACGGACCTCGACCGCACCGTGGCCTGGTACGAAGGGATCGGCTGGCGGGTGCGTGCTCGGGGCAGCGGGCCGGGCGGGGCACCGACGGCGTCGCTGGTGCTGCCGGAAGACCCGACGTTCTCTCTGGAGTTCGAGCAGCGCCCCCTGCCCGTCGGCGCGACGCTGGCCCAGCCATCGAACACCCAGGGCCTGTACCGGATCGCGCTCGCCGTCGAGGACGTCCTCGCCGCGTACGCGGCGCTCGCGGCCGAAGATACCGTCGTCGGCGCCTTCGGGCGGTCGCTGGCGCCGGTGACGATCCCGATGCCGGACACTCCGACCGGTGGCTTCACCGTTCTTTTCCTCGCTGACCCGGACAGCGCCGTCGTCGAGCTTGTCGAGCGGTCGCGTTCGGCCGTGCGCCGTCCGTCCGAGCCGAGCTGAGCACACGGGGTCCGCTCGCCGGCCGAGACGGGGTGACGGTGGGCGAGCCGGCCTCACGGGAGAGCCGGCCCGATCTGGCCGCCTGCCGGTTTTCGGCTTTCCGAAACCGGCAGGCGCGGATGGCGTGCGGCCGGGGCCCGGGTGCGTGGCTGTCAGCCGGTTGGGCGGCGCGTACCGGTCCAGCTGGTGATGATGGCGGCAATCTGGTTGACGAGGTCGGCCTCGGCGACCGGAACGCGCAGGATGCGCAGCTGGCACCACGCCTGTTCGAGCATGGCGATGATGACAAGGCCGGCGATCTCCGGCTGGGCGGGCGGTTGGGCCGAAGGAGTATGCAGGACGGTGCCGAGCATGCGGGCGACGCGCACCTGCGTGCGCTGGGAGTCGGCCCGGAAGTCGGCGTCCGTCGGCGCCGACAGCCGAGCAGCCAGGATGAAGGCGCCGTGCACGTCCATGTAGCCGAAGTACTCGGCCACCCACTCTCGTACCTGGACCTCTGACCAGCTTGTCGCCAGCTCGCCGAGGCGGGCGACGATCTCCAGGGTTGCCTGGTAGCTGGCCCGGCCGAGCTCGGCGAAGACCTCCCGCTTGCGCCGGAAGTAGGTGTAGAAGCCAGCCCGGGAGATCCCGCACGCCTCGGTGATGTCGGCGACGCTCGTGCCCGCGTAGCCGAGGTCGAGGAACAGCGCCCGTGCGGTCTCGACGATCGCCGCCCGCGTGCGCGCCGCCCGCGGCCCAGGCCCGGTAGGACCGGCCACGGGGCGAGAATCGGGTTGGTTTTCCGTCACGCTCGCGGATCTGCTCTTTAGATCTCGACGATCGGGTCGAGCTCGGCGCCGGTGAGGAGCTCGGCGCCGAGCTGCCCCGTGAGCGCGCGGTGCCCGCCGAGCAGCGCGTCGAGCGCCGCGGCCCGGGACACGTGCCGATGGAGCGGGTGCTCCAGGGACAGCCCCATCGCCCCGCACACCTGCAACGCATGCCGCATGACCTCGGCCTGCGCCCAGCCGGCGCGCAGCTTGGCCAGGCGGGCCGCGCCCGAGCCGCCGTCGGGGTGCTCGAGCGCCTTCCATGCTGCCGCCAGGACGGAGCGGGCCGACTCGATGGCGACGTGCGCCTCGGACAGCCGGTGGCGCACCGCCTGGAAGGTCGCGATCTGGCGGCCGTACTGGACGCGCGCGCTGGTGTGCTCGACGGCGATCGCGAGGGCCGCCGCGCAGACGCCGATGATCTCGGCGGCCACCGCGAGCCGCCCGACGGCGACCGCGCGGTCCCAGACGCGGGACCCGTCCTCCGACCCGGCGTACCGGGTGAGCTCGGCCACGGGACCGTCGACGAGCAGCCAGCGGGATGCCGGGTCGAAACCGCCCGCCGGCCGGGTGGCGGCCGCGACCAGGTCGGCGGGCACCAGCGACAGCCCGACCTGTCCGTCGAGCGCGACCGGGACGACCACTTCCGCGACGCCGTCGAGCCCGCCGAGCAGCAGGCCGGCCAGTGGCGCGTCAGGCGCCACCGGGGCCGCCGTCCCCAGCGGGTAGAACGGGGCGCGCGGCCCGGTGCCCGGCGCCGGCAGGCTCGGGGCCAGCTCGGCGAGCAGCACCTCGTCGAGCACCCGCGAGGTCGCCAGCGCCCGCCCGTGCTCGACGAACAGCAGGGTGGTCGCGCCGGGCCGGTCGTCGGCGAGAACCTCGTCCCAACCGAGCTCGGCCAGCGTGTCTCCCAGGCCCGACCCGTCGGGGTTGTCGGCCAGCATCTTCCGCAGCGAACCGGTGAGCAGCTCGGCGGTCTGCGCGTCCAGCCCGGTCGTCGTCCTGGTCATGGGCGTCACGGCTTGGCCTCCTTGGGCAGCCCCAGAACGTGGTCGGCGAGGATGGTGCGCTGGACCTCCGCCGAGCCGCCGAGGATCGTCGCCGAGCGGCTGAACCACCAGTCGGTCCGCCACTGCGCGGCTTCTACGGTGCCCGCGGCCAGCGCGTTGCCGCCCGCCGCACCCTCGGCGGCGAAGAGGAACTCATCGCCGAGCAGGTCGCGGGCGACGTCGTGCAGGCAGATCTCGGCGGTGGCGAGCAGCACCTTGTCGACGCTCGCCTCTGGGCCGACGGTGTCGCCGACGGCGAGGCGGCGCACGGTGCCGGCGCTGCGTGCCCGTAGGGCCACGAGGTGCGCATACGCCTCGCCGAGGCGTGCCGCCGCGCCGTCGGGTACGGGCCGGCCTCCGGCTGCGCGGGCGGCCAGCTGACCGCGCAGCTCGCGCAGCCGGCGCAGCGCCTCGGCCGCGGACAGCCACGCGTACATCGCCCGCTCGAACTGCAACAGGTACATCGCGACCGCCCAGCCCTGCCCCTCGGCGCCGATCAGCCGGGACGTGGGGACGACGACGTCGTCGAAGAACACCTCGGCAAGCTCGTTGTCGCCGTTGGCCATCGCGATCGGCCGGACGGTCACACCCGGGGAGTCGACGTCAATCATGATCATTGACAGGCCGCGGTGGCGGGACTCCGGGGTGCCGGTGCGCACCAGGCAGACTAGCCGGGTTGCGGTCGCGCCATGGCTGGTCCACAGCTTCTGGCCGGTCACGGCGTAGGTGTCGCCGTCACGGCGGGCGCGGCAGCGCAGGGAGGCCAAGTCGCTGCCGGCCTCGGGCTCCGAGAAGCCCTGGCCCCACCACTCCTCGCCGCGCAGGTAGGCCGGCAGGTACGCGGCGGCCAGCTCGGGGGCGAACCGTACGATCGGCGGGCCGAGCGTCTCCAGCAGCATGTGCTGCCCGGGAACGGGCAGCCCGGCGGCGGCCAGCTCGTCGTACAGCACCGCGCGGTGGCGCTCGTCGCCGCCCAGCCCGCCGACGGTCGCCGGCCAGCCGTAGCGGCTCCACCCGGCATCGTGCAGCAGGCGTTCCAGCCGGGCGTGGTCGGCCATCCTCGCCTCGGTGCTCGGATAGCGCCGGCCGCGGAAGCTCTCCAGCGCCGGCTCGGTCCTGAGATGGTCGCGCAGCGCAAGACGGTAGGCGTCGAGATCCTCGGCGAGCGAGGCCTCGGTGCCCGGGCCGGCCGGGCGGGCAACCGGAGCAGGCGCGCCGGTCGGGGCGGTCACTGGGCGGCTCCCGCGGCTGGGGCCGCGGTGTCGGCGGTGCTGTCAGACGCTGCCTCAGCGGCCTTGGCTGCCCGGCGCTGTGAGCGGGCCAGGAAGGCCTGGACGATCTCGCGGTGCTCGGGAGTGTCGAAGGAGGCGAACTCCTCCTGCAGCGCGTATTCGAACACCCCGGCGACAGCCCGCTTGATGTGCATGTTCAGCGCGCGCTTGGTGCTCTGCACGGCCTGTGGCGGCTTCGCAGCGATCTTCTCGGCGAGGGCGAGCGCCTCGTCCATCAGGTCGCCGTCCGCAATGACCCGGTTGGCGAGCCCCAGCTCGACGGCCATGGGCGCGGGGATCCGCTCGCTGGTCAGCAGGTGCTCCTTGGCCCGCAGCATGCCCATCAGCAGCGGCCAGGTCGGCGCGCCGCCGTCGGCGGCGGTGAGGCCCACCGAGATGTGCGGGTCGCAGATGTAGGCGCTCTGCGCGATCAGCACGATGTCGCTGCAGACGGCGATGTTGCAGCCGAGGCCGACCGCCGGTCCGTTGACCGCCGCGACGACCGGCAGCGGGAAGTCGACCATCTCGGTGAGCAGCCGGCGGGCGCCCTCGATCTCCTTGCGGCGCAGCGGCCGGTTCTCCCAGAGCTCGGCGAAGTGCTCGAAGTCGCCGCCAGCGCTGAACGCCCTGCCCGCACCGGTGATCACGACGGCGCGCGCCGACCGGTCGTCGGCGATGTGGCGCCAGACGGCGACCAGCGCAGCGTGCAGCCGCTCGTTCGTCGCGTTCAGCGCCTCCGGGCGGTTCAGCGTGACGATGCGGACCGGCCCTCTCTCCTCAAGGAGCAGCTCTGGCGCGAACGGGTTCTCCATCGACCCCTCCTGGGTGCGCTGGGCGAGGCTGGACGCCAGGATCGACCTGGATGTCAACTAGTCAAATTCCCATGTCTGGGCCCCATCATGGTCATGTAACCTGGCGAATGGGACGTCTCTTTGACTAGAGTGTCAAATCAGCTTACAGTGCCGTGCGCCGACTCGCTACGCCGGCGAGACGAGCCCGCGCGGGCCGGTTGTTCCACTAGCCAGGCACAGACGAGGGGCAGATGAAAGAGACGGCACAGGCGGCACCGGCGCTGGCCGGTGCCGCGGCCTACACGCGCCCGGCGGCACGCCTGCTGCCGAGTCCGACGCCGGAGTCCAGAGCGTTCTGGACCGGCGGCCGGGACGGAAAGCTGTTGATCTACCGGTGCAGGGGCTGCGGCCACTTCCTCCATCCGCCGGGCCCGGCCTGTTGGCGCTGCCGGAGCACCGATGTCGGCCCCGAGGCCGTCTCTGGGCGGGCGACGGTGGCCGCCGTCACCGTCAACCGGCAGCCCTGGGTCCCCGGCCTCCCGCCGCCATACGCGGTCGCCATGGTGGAACTCGCCGACGAGCCGGACGTCCGGCTCGTCACCAACGTCGTCGGCGTCGCGCCCGAGGAGGTCCGGGTGGGAATGGAAGTCGAGGTGTTCTTCGAGCCGTGGACGCCCGAGGGCGGCTCGGCGGACGACCGGATCTGGCTGCCCCTGTTCCGCCCGGTCGCGGCGGCGGGCGGAACGGACGGTGCCTGGTGAGCGCGGCGGGTGGGCCGTTCGGCGGCAAGGCCGTCATCACCGGCGCGGGCAAGTCGCAGGTCGGCCGTCGACTCGGCCGCACCGGCCTGGACCTGACGATCGAGGCGGTGACCCGGGCGATCGCGGACGCCGGCCTGAGCGTCGACGACATCGACGGCATCGCCAGCTACCCGGGCCCCGGCGTGCCGGACAAGGGCTTCTCCGGTGCCGACACCCACCAGGTCCGCAACGCGCTCGGCCTGCGCAGCCGTTGGTACCTCTCGGCGATGGAGACCGCCGGGCAGATCGGCCCAGCGATCGAGGCCTGCATGGCCGTCACCCTCGGGCTGGCCAACCACGTCGTCGTCTTCCGCTCGGTCTGGGAGTCGACGGCGCAGGCCACCGCCGGCGGCCGGGCATCGGTGCTGTTCGGCGGCGGCGAGCTGCCGCCGCACCTGGAGTACGTCGCGCCGTTCGGCGCCCTGTCGGCGGTGAACTGGCTGGCCATGCCGGCCCAGCGCTACATGCACGACTTCGGGCTCACCCGCGAGCAGCTGGGTGCCATCGCGCTCAACGCACGGCACAACGCCACCCTCAACCCGGACGCGATCTACCGCACCCCGCTCACCATGCAAGACTACCTGTCCGCACGGATGATCTCCGAGCCGCTGTGCCTGTACGACTGCGACGTGCCCTGCGACGGCGCGACCGCGGTCGTCATCTCCCGCCGGGAGGCCGCCGCCGGACTGCCCCGCCACCCGCTCACCGTCGAGTCGGTGGGCACCGGAATGTTCGAGCGGGCCACCTGGGACCAGCGCGCCGACCTCACCACGATGGCGGCGCACGACGCCGCGGCAACGCTGTGGGAACGCACCTCGCTGTCCCCGGCCGACGTCGACGTCGCCCAGCTGTACGACGGGTTCAGCTTCCTGACCGTGATGTGGCTGGAAGCCCTCGGCTTCTGCGAGCACGGCAGGGTCGGCGAGTTCATCGAGGGCGGCGAACGGATCGCGCTGACCGGTTCGCTGCCGCTCAACACCAGCGGCGGGCAGCTGTCGGGAGGCCGGCTGCACGGCATGGGATTCCTGCACGAGGCCTGCGTGCAGCTGTGGGGCGAGGGCGGCGACCGGCAGGTCCCGGGCAGCCCCGAGATCGCCGTGGTCGGCGTCGGCGGTGGCCCGGTCGGCGGCGCCATGCTGCTCAGCACTCGCTGACGGCGCTCTCCCGCTGGCCGCGGCCAGCGGCCGCGGTCCACTCCGCGAGTACCTGTGCCGTGTGCTCCCCGACCGCCGGGAGCGCTGCCGGCTCGGCGGCGTTCCCGGCCGCGGCGGCGCTGCCCGCGTCCTCGACCGCGCGTGGTGTCGCCGCGGGCACTAGGGCGATGCGCCCGTCCGGGGTACGCAGCCGACGCAGGGCACGCCGATGCAACATGTGTGGATCGGTGGCCACGTCACCGGCGGTGTTCACCGGCGCGGCCGGGAGCCGGGCCGCGGCGAGCTGTTCGAGGGCGTCGGCGCGGCACCGGCTGGCGAGCCAGACGCGGACCGCCTCCTCCAGGTCCGGCCCCCTCGTGCCGGTGGGTGCGCCGACGAGCGCGGCGAGGCTGGACAGCTGGCGCGCGGTGGAGACACTGATCGCGACCCAGTGGCCGTCCGCCGTCGCGAAGACGTTGCGCATGGCCGCGCCGTCCATCCGGCTGCCGAGCCGGCCGGGCGGCGCGGTGTCGGCCGCCGCGGCGTCGGTCAGCGTCGGGCCGACGACGTGCAGCATCGCCTCGACCGGGTTGATGTCGATCACCCGGCCCCGACCCCGCCGGAGCGGACGTCGAGGCAGGCGGCGAGCACCCCGAACGCGCCGGCGAACGCCATCACCGCGTCGCCGAGCGGGACCGACGGCAGCACCGGCGGCCCGTCCGCCGCGCCGGTCATGTGCGTCAGGCCGACGAACGCCTCGCCGATCGTGCCGTTACCCGGGCGGGTGGCGTATGGCCCGTCGGCGCCGTAGCCGCTCACGTGCGCGACCACCAGGTCGGGATTCGCCGCGAGCAGGCTGGCCGGGTCGAGGCCGCGCCGGGCGAGCCGCTCGGCAGGCTCGTTGACCACCACGACATCCGCCACCGCCACGAGCCCGCGCAGCGCCGCCCGCCCGGCCGGCTCTGCCAGGTCGAGCACCACCGAACGCTTGCCCCGGGCGACCAGTGGCCACAGCGGTGTCGCCCGGTAGCCGTCGCCGTCGGGCGGCTCCACCTTCACGACGTCGGCGCCGTGGTCGGCGAGCAGGCTCGCGATCAGCGGCGCGGCGTAGAGCGACGCCGCGTCGATGACTCGCAGCCCGGCGAGCGCGCCCCCCCGTCATCCGCGTTCGGGTGCGGTCGGCGGAGCCTCGGCCGACTCCCGCTCGGCCGGCGTGGGCAGGGGCGGGACCGGCCTGGTCTGGGCGATCGTCGTTCCCCAGCTGTGCAACGCGGCCGCGTGCAGCCCACCGAGGCCGCCCGCCACGGTCACGATCACGTCCTGCCAGCGGCGCGCGATCCGGACCCTGCCGCGTTCGTCCACCCAGCCGATGTCCTCGTACTGGCGCTGGTGCTGCTCGGGCCACTCGGAGAGCGGAACGGACGCGTGCTCCCACAGCAGCCGCTGCACCTCCTCGACGTCAGGGTAGGCCCGAGCGATCAGCTGCGCCCAGACCGGGTTGAGCGCCACGAGCACCTCGGCGAACGACAGCTGCACGAGGTAGCCGTTGGCGCCGGTGTGGGCGAGCGCCCGCCCGATGAACTGCAGCAGCACGTCTGGGTCCCGTGCGACCACCTCGCAGATGTTGGCGGTACCCATCGCGCCGAACACGGTCACCGCGTCGCCCGCGACCGCGCGCCGCTCGGCCAGGGGCGCCCATGGAGAGCGTTCCTCCCATTCGGCGAACACGATGCCCGCGACCCGTCCCGGCTGGCCGAACGTGCTCTGCGAGGTGACACCGATCCGCTGGCCCGCGACGTTGCGCATGACCAGCCGCAGCGCCCGGCCGATGGCCGGCGACGAGCCGTCGGCGCCGCCGAGGCAGCCCGCCCCGTAGGGGATCTGGAGCCGATGGCGGACATGGCCGTTGACCACGACCGCCGGTGTGACCGAACCGGTGGTGGCGTTCAGCGCGTGCAGCTCGAAGGCCGGGTCGGCGACGGCCTCCACGATCGCGCGCAGCAGTGGCATCGCCTCGGCCGGCGCGCCGGCCATCACCGCGTTCACGGCCAGCTTCTCGGCCGTGCACGCCGCTCCCGACGGCGGCAGCACGGCGACCACGTCGTCCGGCCGCAGCCCGGACGCGGCGAGGTGGCGCTCTACCCGCTCCGGGGTGGGCGGTACCAGCGGGAGTCCGTCCCCCCACCCGCGGGTCTGGGCGAACGCCGCGAACTCCTCGGGGTCGGCCGGCGCCTCGAGGCGGGCCGCACGGCTCGTCGGCGCCGGCGTGGTCGTGGTCATGAGATGGTGGCTCCCAGGTTCTCGAGCAGGCGTGGGAACAGGGCGCGCGCGTGTGCCCGGACCTCCTCCTCGGGCAGCGTGTGCAGCGAGAACGGCAACACGATCAGACGCAGCCCGCTTCGCCCCTGCTCGGCGGCAAGCGTGCGGGCCAGGGTCTCGAAATGCGCGGTGACCGCCACGATCGAGGGCAGGCCGCGGTTCAGACCAGCCAGACCGTCCTTGACACTCCAGGAGGTGCACGACCCGCAGTTGCCGAGACCGGATATGAGGACGTCGGTCCCGCCGACAAACGCGTCGTACTCAGCCTGCCTGCGTTCGCCCTCGGCCCCCTTGAGGCCCTGCGCCCGGCGCCAGGTCGTGATGGTCGCGCCGGCACGCGTCAGCTCGCGGCTCCACTCCTCGACGGTCCAGTCCCACGCGGGCCACAGGACGTCGACCCGGAAGCCGACCCGACGGCCGGCCAGCGGGCCCGCGTCAGGTCCCGGGTCTGCGTTGCCGGGATCGATGTCGCAGGTCGGTCTCTGACGTTATCGCCATCTTGGCGGCCGGTGTCAGTGCCCGCGGATCGTCGAGGCGCACGCCGCGCAGGCCAGGGACGGCGCGACGCAGCGCGCCGTCGACGACGTCGAGGAGCTGGCCCGGCGGGAGCACGCAGTCAGCGCATTCCACGTCGTCGAGCCTGAGGGCCAGTTCGACGAGGCCGAGGTTCTCGTCGACGGCGGTCAGCTGCAAGGCGGCGCCGTCAATCTGACAGAATCGTCAAGGAAGCTGTAGCGGCTCGGCTGCCTGCCTGGAGGTCGAAGATGACGACGCCCGCGCCGATCAAAGATCCCGACTTCGCCGGTTCCCGGGAGGTTCCTGCGGCGCCGACGAGCCATCCGGACTGGCCGTGGCTCCTGCGGGCCGAGACGGTGGACGGACTGATCGTCGCGCGGGCCGCGTTAACGCCGGACGACCTGTTCCTGGTGGATGAGGCCGGCCAGCGGGTGACGTTCGGTGAGTTCGACGCGCGGGTGACGCGCGTCGCCGCCGCGCTCGCCGCGGCGGGTGTCACGGTGGGGACCCGGGTCGCCTGGCAGCTTCCGACGCGGATCTCCACGCTGCTCGTGATGGCGGCGTTGCGGCGGTTGGGTGCTGTGCAGGCGCCGATCATCCCGCTGTATCGGGAGCGCGAGGTCTCGGCCGCGCTCGCGACCACCGACGCGCAGGTGCTGTTGGTCCCGGGTACCTGGCGGGGCTTCGACTTCGCCGCGATGGCGGCGCGGATCGCCGCGGCCGGCGGTCCGGCGCCGCGGGTGGTCGAGATCGGGTATGACGCCCCCGAGGCCGAGCCTGTCGGCGAGGTCGCGGAGCCGGCGCCGGACCCGGACGCGGTGCGCTGGATCTACTTCACCTCGGGTTCCACCGGCGTGCCCAAGGGTGCCCGCCACACCGACTCGACGCTGCTGTGCACCGGTCTGGCGTTCGCCGGCATCGGTGAGCTGGGCCGGCGGCCTGGCGAGTTCGGGTCGATTGGCTACCCGGTCGCGCACGTCGGCGGCATCGAGTACCTCATCGCCGCGCTGGCCGGCGGGATGTCGTTGCTCCTGCTGGAGGCCTTCGTCCCGGACAGGGCCGTCGAGCTGTACAACCGGTACGGGGTGACCACCACCGGCGGCGCGCCGCCGTTCTACAGCGCGCTGCTCGCCGCCGCCGGCCTGCCGGCTGGTCAGCGGCTCGTGCCGACGCTGCGGACGCTCAAGGGCGGCGGCGCTCCCTGCCCGCCGCACCTGGTCCCGGCGGTCGCCGAGAGGCTCGGCGCGGTGCTCGCGCACGACTACGGAATGACCGAGGTGCCGATGATCGCGGTGGCCTCGCCCAGTGATCCGCCGGACGTCCTGGCCGAGACCGACGGACGGCCGGTTCCGGGTAACCGGATTCGGCTGATGGACCCGGCGGACCCCGACGGCACCCGCAACCCGGCGAGCGCCGGTTCGCCACCCGGCGGCGTCGGCGAGGTGCAGGTTTCCGGCGCCGGGGTGTGCCGCGGCTACACCGACCCGGCCGCGACCGCGGAGGCCTTCACCGCGGACGGCTGGTTCCGCACCGGTGACCTGGGCCGGCTGCTGCCGTCCGGCCATATCGAGGTCGTCGGGCGGCTCAAGGAAATGATCATCCGCAAGGGCGAGAACGTTGCCCCGCAGGAAATCGAAGGCCTGCTCGGCCAGCATCCCGCCCTTGCCGAGGTTGCCGTCCTCGGCCTGCCCGACCCGGAGCGCGGTGAGCGGGTCTGCGCCGTTGTCGCCCCGCGTCCGGGCCACGCGGCACCCACGCTGGCCGAACTCACCGCATGGCTTTCCGAGGCCGGCCTGATGCGGCAGAAGCTGCCGGAGCAGTTGGAGATCGTCGACGCGCTGCCCAGGACCGGGCTCGGCAAGATTGCCAAGAACCAGCTCCGGGAGCGTCTGGCGGCCTCGATCGGCTGACCGGGACGGCGGCGCTCCCGCCGACGAGAACCGCTGGCCCGCGGTGGCGAGGGGTCATGCCTGGAGGATGGCCATGATGAAGTCGGCGATGACGCGGACCAGGTCCGCGTTGTCGACCGGCAGGCGCTGGACGTGGGTGTGGTACCAGGCACGGTCCATCATCGACTGGACCGCCAGGCCCAGTGCCTCGGGTGCGTCGGTCGGGGTGCGCTGGCGACCGCGCAGGTGCACGCCGAGGAGCCACGCCACCCGCATCTGCATCCGGCTGCTCGCCGCACCGGTGACCTCGTCGGCGGGCCTGGACTGGGCGGACAGGACGAACGCGCCGTGCTCGTCCAGGAACGCGAAGTACTCCCAGACCCACGCCTCGACGTCGGCGCGGCTGCACGGTCGCGGGGTCTGCTCCCATGCCTCGACGACCGCCAGTATTTCCCGGTAGGTCTGCTCGCCGAGGGCGTTGAAGATCTCCTTCTTGTCCTTGAAGTAGGTGTAGAAGCCGGCCCGGGAGATGCCGCAGGCGTCGGTGATGTTGTGGATCCGGGTGCCGGCGTAGCCGCGCTCCAGGAAGAGCTTCTTCGACGCCTCCAGGATCGCGGCGCGAGTGCGGGCTGCTCGGCAGCCCAGCTTGGTAGCGCCGTCCGCGACGTCGGTCGCGGACGGGGTTGGCGTGCTGGGAGCCTCGTCTCCGGTCTGCGTGATGGTTGAGTCATCCATGACCAGCCCAGTGTATGAGGCTGGTCGTCATCGTTGCTGGCAGGTCCGTCAGGTGCTCGCTCAGTGCGCGTCTCACACCGGAGCACGACCCGATCCGTACCGCCCTCCCAGTTTGTGAATTTGACAGTTTCGTCAACTAATCCTAGCCTTCCAGGAGCACAAGCCGTGGCAGCGGAGGCCGGAGGCCAGATGTTCACCGACGCGCCGATCTTCGACGCAGACCAGCACATGTACGAGAGCCCCGAGGCGCTCACTCGACACCTGCCGGAGCGCTACCGGCGGGCGGTGCAGTTCGTGCAGGTGGGGCGGGCGACGCGGATCGCGATCCTCAACCGGATCACCGAGTACATCCCCAACCCTACCTTCGAAAGGGTTGCCCGGCCGGGTGGGCACGAGAAGTTCTACGCCGCCCAGAACCCCGAGGGTCTGACGCTGCGTGAGATGCAGGGCCCCGCCATCGAGGCCCTGCCCGCGTTCCGCGCCCCCGAGCCGCGACTGGCCGAGCTGGACAGGCAGGGCGTCGACGGCGCGCTCGTCTATCCGACGCTGGCCAACCTGGTCGAGCACTCGGCGGCGGAGGACCCCGAGCTGGTGGTCGCCGTCATCCACGCGCTCAACCGCTGGATGCTCGACCAGTGGGGCTACACCTACGCCGACCGGCTGTACATGACACCGGTTATCAGCTGCGCGCTGGTCGACGAAGCCCGCCGCGAGCTCGAGTACGTACTGGAGAACGGCGCGAAGGCGGTGCTCATGAAGCCGGCGCCGGTCAAGGGCCTGCGCGGCTGGCGCTCGCCGGCGCTGCCGGAGTTCGACCCGTTCTGGCGGGATGTCGAGCAGGCCGGGATCCCGGTGATCCTGCACGCCAGCCAGCCCCCGCTGACCGAGTACGTCGACAGATGGGAGCCGCCGACCACGAACAGCTTCATGGAGATGAGCGCGTTCCGGTGGGTCGTGCTCGGTCACCGTGAGATCTCTGACATGATCGCCAGTCTGATCTGTCACGGTACGCTGACCCGGTTCCCGAAGCTGCGGATCGCGAGTGTCGAGAACGGCAGTTCCTGGGTCCGTACCCTGATCGAGGACCTAGAGGACTTCTACCGGAAGATGCCTCGGGCGTTCCCCGAGCACCCTGTCGAGGTGCTCCGGCGTAACGTCTGGGTCAGCCCGTTCTGGGAAGGGTCCGTAGGGGACGTGGTCGAGAGCCTCGGCTGGGACAAGGTGCTGTTCGGGTCCGACTACCCGCACCCGGAGGGCTTGGAGACACCACGCGGTTACTACAAGTACGCCGAGGACATGGAGGAGAAGCTCGCCCGCGACTTCATGGGTGACAACGCCCGCCGCCTGCTGGGCCTGCCCGTCCGCGCTCCCGCCCAGACCGCTGTCGTGTGACGCGTGCGGATCCTCGGGCGCTGGTGCCGCGCCCGGCGCACCCCGTGGCCGCGCCGGGCGGCTCCCGGCACCCTGCCGGGCAGCCACCTGGATACGGGCACAGGACGTACGACCATGCGACACACGGCTACGGCACGGGGGCCGTCGGCGCGGGCCAGCCGGCGCGCCAGGCGGGGGCATCGGCACGTCGTTCGCCCGGCCGAGCACACGCAGAACGCCAGTGAGGGCCAGTGTCGTGACCGGCCGACCGGGACAGTGGCGCGTCCTGCCCACAGCCGGTGATGCGGGGGGCAGACAAGCCGGCGTCGGGCCAGGCAGTCCTGCGGCCCGACGCCGAGCCGCTTGCAGACGCCCGGCCGCAGGCCCTCCAGCGAGCGCCGCGGCGCGGCCTCGCGGGAAGTCTTCAGGTCGACCGTCACGCGCGGCTGCGCAGCACCGGGTCGGTCGGGCGGCTGAGGTGGGGCCGGGGGCGCTCGATCCCGCACCACGTCCCGCACCCAGGCGCGCGAGCGTCATCGCCGCCATCCCGAGAGCGCCGTATCCGGCCAGCTTCAGCACCCGCCGTCCTCCCAGCGGTCCGCCATCCCGTCTCACAGGGCCCCCGCCCTGCCGCCAGCACATTCAAGCCGCCCGCCGCGCGGCGCTGGCCGGCTCCCGCGCCGCTGCGAGCGCCCTGGCCCGCCCACGATCCACTCGGCAGGAAATTCTGTAGCAGTCAATACTGAAAAGATCTACTGTAAGTAGCTGGACCTCGACAGGCCTATGATCTGCATGAATGTGCTCCACTGGTCCAGCTACCAGCATTCCCATCGGTATGACTTTATGTTTAGTCAATTGGTAACTCTATGTAAGGCAAATCTGTTTCGGGAGTTGCGATGGCGGACATCTCGAAGAGCGACCTACGGGTCGGGGTAGTAGGCGTGGGCTGGGGAGCGCTCGTACAGGTGCCGGCCTATCGGGCGGCGGCCGGGTTCGAGCCGGTGGCACTGTGCGCCCGGACTCCGGAGCGGCTTGGCAAGGTCGCAGCGAGGCTGGGGGTCGACGACACGTCGACCGACTGGCGCTCGTTCGTCCAGCGCGACGACCTCGACGTCATCTCGGTCGCGACGCCGACCGCCCTGCACGCGGACATCACCCTCGCCGCGCTGGAAGCCGGCAAGGCCGTGCTCTGCGAGAAGCCGCTCGCCACCACGGCGTCCGAGGCGGCCGAGATGGTCGCCGCCGCGAAGGCCACCGGCCAGCCGACCGGCTGCTGCTTCGAGAACCGATGGAGCCCGGAGTGGCTGGCGATCACAGAACAGGTGCGGTCCGGGCTGCTCGGCACACCCTACGTCGCCCGCGTCAGCCGGAGCGGGTCCTACTGGCACCCCAGCCGGCCGCTGCAGTCCGCCTGGATGTACGACCGCGACCAGGGCGGAGGCTACCTCGCGGGCATGCTCATCCACGACCTGGACTACCTGTGCGCGCTGCTCGGCCCGCCGGTCGCGGTCTGCGCGGACGTGCGCAGCAGCGAGCCGGTCCGTGCCCTGCCCGACGGCGGTGAGCTGCGCGTCACCGCCGACGACACCTCGGCGGTGCTGCTGCGGCTGGCCTGCGGTGCCGTCGCCATCCTGTCCATCTCGACGGTCGGTGCGCACGCCGACCACTTCCGGCTGGAGCTGTTCGGCTCCGACGGCACGGTCATCGGCGATGGCGCACTGCGGGACACCCGCTACCAGGCGGGAGGCGTCGCAGGCGGCCTCGCGCCGCTGACCCCGTCCACCCGCGAGCCTGCCTTCCCCGAGCACCTGGCACCTGGCCTCGCCGGCCACGCGAGCCGGGCGATGGCCCTCATGCTCGAGGACTGGCTGCCGGC
This sequence comes from Frankia sp., assembly GCA_019689615.1. GTDB lineage: Bacteria > Actinomycetota > Actinomycetes > Frankiales > Frankiaceae > Pseudofrankia. Next base: position 14,999 of record JADGHD010000018.1, read on the forward strand.
CTTCGACGGGCACACCACCCCGGTGCCGACCTTCGAGGACGGTCTGCTCAGCCTGCGGATCATCGATGCGGCGCACCGCTCGTCCGAAGGGGCCGGCTGGGTTCCGCTCGCCCCGGCCTCATCCGCGGCCGCCGACCAGATGGAGACGCGGTGAGGTTCGACGTCCAACACGCGACCGCCGACCCGGCCTGGACTCCCGAGCTCCTCACGTCGGCGGCCCTGACCCGCTTCGCCCGGGCAGCCGAGGAAGCCGGCTTCGGCGCACTCGGCTTCACCGACCACCCGGCGCCGTCGACCCCCTGGGTGCGCGGCGGCGGCGAGGGCAGCGCCGACCCGTTCTCCGCCCTCGGCTTCTGCGCTGCGGTCACCACCAGCATCCGGCTGCTCACCTGGGTGCTCGTGCTCGGCTATCGCAACCCGTTCCTCACCGCCCACCAGACGGCGACGCTCGACGCGATAAGCGGCGGGCGGCTGGTCGTGGGAGTCGGCACCGGCTATCTGCGCGGCGAGTTCCGCGCGCTGGGCGTCGACTTCGAGCACCGCCGCGAACTGTTCGACGAGGCAATCGAGGTACTGCGTTCGGCCTGGGCAGGCGACGAGGTCAGCCGGTCCGGCGTCGGCTGGGCGACGAAGGGGACGCTGCCCCAGCCACTGCCGGTCCAGCGGCCGGCGCCGCCGCTGTGGATTCACGGCAACAGCCGCTGGGGCCGGCAGCGGGCTGCCCGCCACGGCGACGGATGGATCGCCGTCCTCGCCTCCGACCAGATGTTCCGGACGATGCGGACCGCCCCGATCGAGGGCCTGGACGAGTTGTCCCGGCGAATCGATGAGCTGCGGGAGCTCACCGCCGCCGCCGGCCGCGACCCGGGAGCCGTCGAGGTCGTCGCCACCGGCAACTGGGGGCTGCTCGACATCCGCAAGGGCTGGTACGCCGCCCGGATGCGCGAGGAGGCCGCAGAGCTCGGCGAGCTCGGCGTCGACCGGGTCGTCCTGGTCATCTGCGGGGACGACCCGGGCGCCGCCGAGGACACCGTCCGCCGCCTCGGGGAAGAGCTGGTCCTCCCGGCTCTCGACGAGAAGGAGCGAGCATGAAGCTCAACTACCAGTTCCCGATGCGTGCTGCGAAGCACTGGCAGCAGTGGATCGATGAGCGCGACCTCGCCGACGTGGCGGTGGCCGCCGAGGAATGCGGCTTCGACATGGTCTCGACGACCGACCACCCGTTCCCGGAGCAGAACTGGGTCGACAACGGCGGGCACCACGCCTTCGACCCGTTCGTCGCGCTCTCGTTCATGGCGGCGGCGACCCGGCGGGTACGGCTGCTGACATTTGTTCTCGTCGCTGGCTACCGCAATCCCTATCTGGCGGCGAAGTCCGCGGCGAGCCTCGACCTGCTCTCCGGCGGCCGGCTCGTGCTCGGAATGGGAGCCGGCTACCAGCGGGCCGAGTTCGAGGTACTCGGTGCGGCGCTCGACGACCGCGGCAGGCGCTTCGACGCGGCCATCCAGGCCATGCGCGCGGCTTGGAGCGGTGAGGTGGTCGACCGCGACGACCCGTACTTCCCCGCACATGGCCACACCCAGCTTCCCGGGCCGGCCCAGCCCTCGGGGCCGCCAGTCTGGATCGGCGGCAACAGCCGCGCGGCCCGCCGACGGGTCGCGCGGCTCGCCGACGGCTGGCTGCCCTTCGAACAGCCGGCGGCCATGTCGAAGATCACCAGGACGCCGCCGCTGTCAGCGGACGAACTCGGCGAGCGCATCGAGGAACTGCGCCGGATGCGGACCGAGCACGACCGTTCCCCCGAGTTTGCCGTGTGCTTCACCCCGTCGGTCGGCCGGGACCCGCAGCGCGCGGCCGAGGCCCTGGCGGCGATGGTCCTCTGTTACGAACGTGTCGGCGTCACCCACATCTCCGTCGAATCGCACGCCCGGAGCATCGACGCCTGCCTCGCCGAGATCGAGCTTTTCGGCAGGGCCTTCGCCGGCTGAGCCCGCGCGGTCATCCGCCTTCATGCGACGCCGCGGGGTTCGTCGCTGCGCAGGACGAACCCCGCGGGGAACATCACGCCGACGCGGTGGTGGGGGAGGGGCCGCCTGCGGCCGGCTCGGGCGTGTGGCCCGGGTAGAACTGCGCTGTCCAGCGGCGCAGGCGGCGGAAGAGCGCGCCCTCCTCGGTGGCCAGCACCGGTGACTCCACGTAGATCTGGTGCTTCCAGATGTCGATGTCGCCCGGCAGCAACGCCTTGGCCTCCGCCAGGCGGCGCTGGTAGGTGCCGTCCTCGAGGTCGCCCGGGTTCCTGTCGATCCAGTAGGTGGCGAACAGCGCGCAGCGCTCGTCCTCGACCGGCGTGACGTTGATCGAGACGACGCGCACGCCCGCCGCGGTGTGCTCGACGTTCATGCTGACGCCGAGTCCCGTCCAGAAGATCTCGATGGTGCTCATCGTGTCGCTGCGCACCTCGCCGTCGGCGTCGTACGGGTGTTTCGCCCAGCCGCGGCCGAACCCGGCGCGGGTCCACCACAGCGGACCTTCCGTGCGCTGCTCCAGCAGGATCGGGGTCATGGCGGTGTGATGGATGAACCTGAAGTGGTGCAGGTCGACGGCGTTCTCAATGACGATCCGCGGGTGGGTGTGCAGGTCGGGATAGAAGGCGCGCCCGTCCGGCCATGCCGGATGGAACTGCCGCGACGCCGCCTGCGGTGTGTGCGCCAGCATGTCCGGCACATCCCAGTACGGCTCCCGGCCGGCTGGGTCGAACCAGATGTAGATCGACTCGTTGCGTTCCACCGTCGTCCAGGTGTGAAGCCGGCCGGCCTTGTTCGGCCGGCCCTGGTAGGGGATCGAGACGTTGCGTCCGTCTGGCCCCCAGACCCAGCCGTGGAAGGGGCACCGGAGACCGTCGTCCACCACGCAACCGCCATGCGCCAGGCTCGCCCCCAGGTGGCGGCAGTACCGGTCATGGACCCGGACGACGCCGTCCTTGCCACGATAGGCGACGAGGTCGCGACCGAGATAGCGCAGGGGCACCACCTGCTCCGGCCCGATCTCGCCGGACCAGGCCACCTGATACCAGCCGGTCATCTCCAGGTCGAGTCCGCGTGAGCGCATCCGTTCAAACCTCGCCATCGTGAACCGCGAAGACCCTGCGGAGTGGGCCGCCGGCCGTGGAACCATACCTGGGAATGGCATTCCCAGGCAAGCTCTTTGACTGTCCCGGGTCCGGCCGGGAACATTCGAGCGAAAGGCGTACGGGAGGTTGGGTGATGAACGGGTCACCAGGCGCGACGGTACTGAGGGACGGCGCCGCGGATCGTCCCGGCCCCGTGTCCGCTGTCCCCTCGCCCGACCCGCGAGCCCAGGTGACCGACCGCGCCCAGGCGGCGCAGTCGGACCATGAGCGTCGCGTGATCATGCGGGCGGCCCACCGGCTGATCGGCCGGGGCGGGCGGGGCACGACGCCGATCGAGGACATCCTGCGAGCCGCAGGCGTCAACCGGCGGATCTTCTACCGGCACTTCCCGTCCAAGGACGCGCTCATCCTGGCCATGCAGCAGGATGCGGCCAACCTGGTCGAGGGCGCCCTGCTCGCCGCCGTGACCGCCGCCGACGACGGCCGAGCCGCGGTGATCGCCTGGATCGGGGAACTGCTGCTGATCGGCTGGGACCCGCGCGCCGCCCGCGAGGGCTGGACCTTCCTCACCCCGGAGGCAGGACTGGTCGACGGCCTCTCCGAGGCGCTGGAGGATACCTACGACCGGCACCGGCGGATCCTCGTCGATGCCCTTGCCCGGGCCCGCGCCGACGGGACCATGCCCGTCGCCGAGCCGGAGCGGGAGGCGTTCGCCATCCAGGCCGTCGTCCTACGCTGCCTGGAAAGGCGCGCTCGCGGCCGGATCGACCGGCCCTACGCGGCGGTGCTGGACGAGATCACCGCCCAGTTTGTGCCCCCGGCGCCGACGTCGGCCCGCAGGTAGTCGACGGCCCCCTCGGCTGGGCGGCCACTGTCACCTTGCAGCCTTCCGTGGCCTGCATGTGGGCTGCGCCACCACGGAATCCCGTGGTCGTGACTGCGGTCTGCGGAGTTGACGGGCGTCAGAAGGCCGAGCGGTGGCGGCCGCCGTCGACCTCGATCCAGTTACCGGTGATGTAGCCGGCCTGCTCGGAGCACAGGTACACCACCAGCGACGCGATCTCGTCGGGGCGGCCCATCCGGGCAGCCGGGACCTGGGCGTTGTTGCGCATCCACTGCCGGCGCTCGGCCTCGGTGGACAGCCCGACGTTGGTCCGCAGGTAGTCGATGGCGTTCTGGGTCTCGATCCAGCCCGGCGCTACGGTGTTCACGGTGATGCCGAACTGCGCGTACTCGTCGGAGACGGTCTTGAGCAGCCCGATCGTCGAAGGGCGCGTGGCGTTGGCGATCACGTGGTGGATGTTCCCGACCGGCTCCTTGGCGGTGGCCGAGCCGATGTGGACGAACCGTCCCCAGCCAGCCTCCTGCATGTCGGACAGGACTTCGCGTAGCAGGTAGACCTGGCTCATGGTGTAGCTGCGGAACGACTCGACGTACTGCTCGGTGTCCTCAATATCGCGGAAGTCGCCGGGGATGTTGAACTTCGTCTGCCCGATGACGATTAACGGCGGGCCGAAGACCGCACGGACCTCCGCCAAGGCCCGCCGCACGTCGTCGGCTCTGGTGATGTCCGCGACGACTCCGACGGCGGCCCCTCCGCTGTCCCGGATCGAGGCGACCGCTTCGTCGATGCCGCTCCTCGTCCGGGCGACCACCGCGACCCTGCAGCCTTCCGCGGCCAGCATGTGAGCGACGTCGCGCCCCATGCCCCTGCTGCCGCCGGTCACGAACGCGACCTTGCCGCTGACACCTAGGTCCATGGAGACCTCCTCCTTGGTGGGAACCTCCTTCGCTGACCTGCCGGGCCGCGCGGCCCGCCCCGGGGGGCGGGGGGGGGGCGGCAGGGCAGGT
>JADGHD010000538.1 GCA_019689615.1 Frankia sp.
CGCCGCGGGCGGCCCCGCGCGGCTCGCCGCCACCGCGGGGCTCGCCGCCGCCGGCTCCGGCCCGCCCGCCACGGTCCTGGCCGTTCGCGGGGCGGTGCCCGCGGGAGGCGGCACCCGCCGCGGCGTCGGGCGAATCCTCGGCGCCGTCGCCATCCTCGGTCAGCCGGCGCACCACGACGGTACCGATCTGGTTGCGCCGGCCGGCGGCCCGCTCGGCGGTCAGCGACAGCCCGCCGACCGCCGCGGTCGCCCCGGGGATCGGCACCCGGCCGAGCGTGTTCGCCAGCAGCCCGCCGACCGTCTCGACGCCGTCCGCGCCCGGCAGGTCGCGCGCGGACATGCCGAACAGCTCGGCCAGGTCCTCGACCTCCAGCCGGGCGGTCACCCGGGCGGTGTCGTCGTCGAGCCACTCCACCCGCGGGATCGTGCTGTCGTACTCGTCGACGATCTCCCCGACGATCTCCTCGAGGATGTCCTCGATGGTGACCAGGCCCGCGGTGCCGCCGTACTCGTCGATGACGATCGCCATGTGGGTGCGCGACGCCTGCATCTCCCGCAGCAGGTCGTCGGCCGGCTTGCTCTCCGGGACCAGCACCGGCTCGCGCATCACCGTGGCCACGAGGTCCTGACCGCCGCCCGCCCGCTCGTGGCGGACGAGGTCCTTGAGGAAGGCGATGCCGACGACGTCGTCGACGCTCTCGCCGATCACCGGGATGCGGGAGAACCCGCCGCGCAGCGCCAGCGTGATCGCCTTGTCGACGGTCTTGGTCGACTCGATGAAGACCATGTCCGTCCGGGGCACCATCACCTCGCGGACCAGCGTGTCCCCCAGCTCGAACACCGAGGCGATCATGTCGCGTTCCTCGGGCTCGATGACCTTGTTCTCCTCGGCGAGGTCGACGAGCTCGCGCAGCTCCGCCTCGGAGGCGAACGGGCCGTCCCGGTAGCCCTTGCCGGGCGTCACCGCGTTGCCGAAGGCGATCAGCAGCCGCGGCAGCGGGCCGAAGATCTTGGCCAGCCCGACGGTCAGCCCGGCGCTGGCCAGCGCGACCGTCGGCGCGTGCTGGCGGCCAAGCGTCCGGAACATCACGCCGACCAGCACGTAGGCGAGCAGCGTCGCGATCGCCGCGCCGAGCAGGACCGCGCCGAACCCGCCGCCGTAGGCGTGCACCGCGATGACCGTCACGCAGGCGGCCGCGGTCATCTCCCCGGCTATCCGCAGCAGGAGCAGCAGGGCCAGGTAGCGTCCCGGCTCGCCGACGATCTGGTCCAGCCGGCGCGCGCCCGGCCGGTTCTCCCGGAGGAACTCCTCGACGCGGACCCGCGAGACCCGGCTGAGCGCCGCCTCGACCGCGCCGAGCACCGCGGCGCCCAGGGCGGCGACGGCCGCCAGCAGCACGAGCGGAGTATCACCGGAGTCCATCCGAGGCTTCCCATGTCGATCTCGCTGAGCGCGTCGGGTCAGTGGCGGCTCAGCCGCGGGCGGTCCGAAGTCCCAGGGGATGCTCGGGCGGCCCGGTGGGTGTTGCGGTCGGTCAGCGGGCGCGCACGGCCCGACCGGACGGGCCAGGGCCCGGCGGCGCGGCGGCGGCGGTCTCCCAGCGGTGCAGCAGGTCGGCCTGCAGCCGGAACATCTCCCGCTCCTCGGCCGGCTCGGCGTGGTCGTAGCCGAGCAGGTGGAGGATCCCGTGCGTGCACAGCAGGTGCAGCTCGCGCTGCATCGAGTGGCCAGCGGCGGCGGCCTGGGCGCGGGCCACCCCCGGGCAGAGCACGACGTCGCCGAGCAGCGTCTCCGGGTCGGTGTCGGCGGAGTCGGCGTAGGCCGCGTCGAACACCTCGTCCTGGGGGAACGCCAGCACGTCGGTCGGCCCGTCCTCACCCATGTACTGGATGTGGAGGTCGGTCATCGCCCGGGTGTCGACGAGCATGACCGACAGCTCCGCGAGCGGGTTGACCTTCATGGCGTCCAGGACGAACCGGGCGAGCGCGGCCAGCGCCACCTCGTCGACGTCCGCGTCGCCCGACTCGTTGGCGATGAACACGGCCATCAGGGCCTCCCCACGCCCGCGCTCACCGGCGGTCCCGGCGGGTGGTGGCCCTGGCGGCCGAGCGCGGTCCGGCGGCCTGGGGCTTCCCGGGCTGGGCGGTGCCGATGGCGGCGTCCCAGCGGGAGTAGGCGTCGACGATCTCGCTGACCAGCCGGTGGCGGACCACGTCGGTGCTGGTCAGAGTGGCGAAGTGGACGTCTTCGATGCCGTCGAGGATCTCCCGGACGACCCGCAGCCCGCTCAGCGTGCCGGCGGGCAGGTCCACCTGGGTGATGTCACCCGTGACGACGATCTTCGCGCCGAAGCCGAGCCGGGTGAGGAACATCTTCATCTGCTCGGGCGAGGTGTTCTGGGCCTCGTCGAGGATGATGAAGGCGTCGTTGAGGGTCCGGCCGCGCATGTAGGCCAGCGGCGCCACCTCGATCGTCCCGCTCTGGATCAGCCGCGGGATCGAGTCCGGGTCGACCATGTCGTGCAGCGCGTCGTAGAGCGGCCGCAGGTACGGGTCGATCTTCTCGTAGAGGGTGCCCGGCAGGTACCCCAGCCGCTCCCCCGCCTCGACCGCCGGCCGGGTGAGGATGATCCGGTTGACCTTCTTGGCCTGCAGGTACTGCACGGCCTTGGCCATCGCCAGGTACGTCTTGCCGGTACCGGCCGGGCCGATGCCGAACACGATCGTGTGCGCGTCGATGGCGTCGACGTAGCGCTTCTGGTTGAGGGTCTTCGGCCGGATCGTCCGCCCGCGGGTGGACAGGATGTTGAGGGTGAGCACCTCGGCCGGCCGCTCGGCCTCCCCGCTGCGCAGCATCCGCAGGGAGTGGTCGACGTGCTGGGGGGTGAGCACCGCGCCGGCGTCGAGCAGCGCGGACAGCTCGGTGAACAGCCGGACGGCGAGATCGTTCTCGGCCGGTTCGCCGGTGATGGTGATCTCGTTGCCGCGGACGTGGATGTCGGAGTGCAGCGCCTGCTCGATGACCCGGAGCAGCTCGTCCTGGTGGCCCAGCAGGCTGACCATGCTGTGCGGACCGGGGACCACGAAGCGGGTCACCGTCGGCGCGCTTTGGGGAGTAGCGGATTCGGGCATGTAGTGCGGCCGCGGTGGGCCGGGACACCTCTCGTCAGGATCGCCGCGCCGGCCGGGGCGGACGGCCACCGCCCGCGACGGCGGGCGCACCGCACCGCGTCCCGGATGCGCGTGGCTTCGGCAAGTGGAGTGCTGCGATATGGAAAGTTGGGAACGTGCTGTCGTGCAACGTGCTGTCGTGCTCGGCGGCGCCACTTTGAGTCTAGCGATCCCAGCGGCCGGTGTCGGCCAGCAGCACGGCAGCCGCTGCCACCCCGGCGGTGGATGTACGCAGGACGGTTGGGCCTAGCCGGGCCACCGTCGCCCCGGCCGAGCGGAACCGCGCCAGCTCCTCGTCGGTGATCCCGCCCTCCGGCCCGACCACGAGCACGATCTCGGCGGGCGCGCTGCCGTCGGCCGAGCCAGCGGTGGCGGCGAGCTCGGCGGCGCGGCGGCGCGCGGCGCCGGTGAGCGGCTCGTCCGCCGCCTCGTGCAGCACGACGGCGAGGCCGGCGGCGGCGAGCCGGGCGCACACCTCGGCCGTGCTGGCGAGCTCGCCGACCACCGGCCAGTGCGCCCGGCGGGACTGCTTGGCCGCAGCCGCCGCGGCCGCCAGCCACCGGCCCCGCCCGCGGGC
>JADGHD010000539.1 GCA_019689615.1 Frankia sp.
GTCGGGTGGCGGGCGAGGACGCGTGGCGCCCCGGGGCACAGGACGGCCGGGGGCGGTGCTCTGCCATGCCTTTCGCACTTCCCGACGATCCGCGCGACGCCGGCCGCGCCACGCGGCCCGCCATTGACCGGATGCCGTGGCGCGGGGGCGTTGTCACCGTCGGACACCGGGCTGGCAGAATTGGCCTGTTCGATGGATCCGAGCGTGTCCTGGATCAGGTCGGGGGAATTGCGGGTTTCGCCGGGGTTGTCCCGATTCCGGCGGTCGCTAACGGGGACCGCGTGGTCCCGCCGCGTCGCTCCGCCAAGCGTTCCGGGTACGCCTGGGACCGTCGGATCGGACGTACCAGCCGGGCTCATCCCCGACTGGTTGGGACCAGACGCGGGCACCGCGCCGAACCGGCCCACCGGTGGGGTGACCCAGATCGAGGGAGTCGGACGTGACCGTTCCGGGGGGTGGCGGCCCCACCGTACGTCGCATCCTGCTCGGCTCGCTGCTGCGGCGGCTCCGCGAGGAGAAGGACATCAGCCGCGAGGCGGCGGGTTACCAGATCCGTGCGTCCGAGTCGAAGATCAGCCGCCTTGAGCTGGGTCGGGTCAGCTTCAAGGAACGGGACGTCGAGGACCTCCTCACCTTCTACGGCGTGACCGACGAGGGCCAGCGCGCGGCGGTGATGGAGCTGGTGCGCGAGGCGAACAAGCCGGGCTGGTGGCAGCCGTACTCGGACGTGCTGCCGCAGTGGTTCCACTCCTACATCGGCCTGGAGGAGTCGGCCTCGCTGATCCGCACCTACGAGCTGCAGTTCGTGCCCGGACTGCTACAGACCGAGGACTACGCCCGGGCGGTGATCTCCCAGGGCAACCGCGGCATGTCCAAGGAGGACATGGAGCGGCGGGTCGGTGTCCGGATGAGCCGGCAGCGGCTGCTGCGCCGGCCGAACCCGCCCCGGCTGTGGGTGGTCATCGACGAGGCGGCGGTGCGGCGGCCGATCGGTGGCCCAAAGATCATGCGGGCGCAGATCGAGCACCTGCTCGAGCTGATGAACCAGCCGTGGCTGACCCTGCAGCTGATGCCGTTCGACTTCGGCGGCCACGCGGCCGACGGCGGGGCGTTCAGCATCCTGCGCTTCCCCGAGCGGGACATGTCGGACGTGGTCTACCTGGAGCAGCTGACCGGCGCGGCCTACCTCGACAAGCGCGAGGATGTCGACCGGTACATGGAGGCCATGGACCGGCTGTGCGTCGACAGCCTCACCCCGGCCAGGACCGCCGAGGTACTGCGCAAGATCGCGAACTCGCTCTAGCGAGCCGCTCCCGGCCTGCCAGGACCAGCCGGGCCAGCGGCGACGCCGCCTCCCGGACCGCCGGACCGCGGGCCCGCGGTCCCAAGGACACGCCACCTGCCCGGCGACACGCCGTCGTGCCTTGAGGTAACCCCTGGAAACGGTCAGGCTACCGTCGAGTGTCGGGCAGACGACAGCCGCCCGTTACGAGCTGAGAATCCGTCGGCGCGCGGCGGAAAGTCGCCACCCGGAACCCGATGGTGGAAATTCGTACCGTGATCCCGCGAGCCCGCGCCGTGAACATGGCCAGACTGCTGGCATTTTCGTTGTGAACGCGGTGGGCGGGTGGCGGGAGTTCACCCAAAGGCTGAGTGGTCTGTCGTGAGCCGTGCGCTGTTATCCGTGTGCGCTGCGCGTTGTCCGGACCGTTGGCGTACCCCGCGACGAAGTCGCGCGCCGTCGACTGGGACGATGGATTGACCAATCGCGATTAACGCAGGGAAGGCGTCGTGGACGACCGGATCGCCGATCGCTGGTACGAGGCACAGGTCGGCGACGCCGGCTGCGAACGGGGCGACGACGCCATGCGTTCCGAGCTGCGGGAGCTGACTGGCCAGCTGCTCGGCGCGCTCGCCGCGGACCCGGTCGACCGGGCGGCTGGCCGCGCCGTCGGGGCCCGGCTGGCCCGGATCGGCTACGACGGCCCGCACCACCTCGCCAGCACCGTCGAGGTGCTTGGCCCGGCCCTGGCCACCGCCGCCGGCCCCGGCCGGGCCAGTGCAGCGTTCGCGCTGCTGGGCGAGGTGTCGGCGGGGCACGGCGACGCCGCCCGCGCCCGCCTGTTCGCCGCCCAGGGCGAGCGGCACCGCGCGGAGCTGGCCGCGCTGCGCCAGGCCGAGCGTGCCCGCCAGGACAGCGAGGTGCGCTATCGGGCCGTGTTCGACCACGCCGGGATCGGCGTCCTGGTGGTGGCCGACTCCGGCGAGATCCTCGAGGCGAACGACAGCGCGTGCGAGGTCGTCGGTCGCGACCTGACCAGGATGTCCATCGGCGACGTCTGGGACCTGGTGCACCCACGGGACCGGCCGAGCGTGATCGCCATGTGGGAGGCGGTCCGGGCCGGCAGCCAGAAGCGGGGTGAATGGCGGCTGGTCCGGCCGTCCGGCCAGACCGGCTGGGTGGCGTTGACCGCGGCGATGGTGGCCGAGCAGCTGCCCGCGGCGGTCCACCCGGCCAGCGCCTCCCCGCCCGGCCAGCGCCGGGTGATGGCCGGGCCGGCCGGCGCCGCTGGCGCCGGGCTGTACTTCGTCGTCACCCTGGAGGACCTGTCCGAGCGCGAGGACGGCCGGTGGGGCGGCGCCGACGCCGGCCTCGGCGACGCGGGCGACCGCGACCTCGGCCGCGGCCTGGTGGTCGGTGGCGCGGGCGCTCTGGCCGACGACCTCGCCGCGGCTGACCAGCTCGCCGGCCAGTTCACCCTGGGCGGCGGCGAGCGGGTGCCGGGCAGGGCACCGGTCACGCTGGCCCGGCGCCGGATGGCGGACGCGCTCGCCTCCGCGCTGGTCGCGGGCGAGATCGTGGTGCGCTACCAGCCGATCGTCCGGCTGGCCGACGCCACGGTGGCCGGCGCCGAGGCCCTCGTCCGCTGGGAGCACCCGCGGCTGGGCCTGCTGACCCCGGAGGAGTTCATCGGGGTCGCGGAGGAGTCCGGCCTGATCGTCCCGCTCGGCCTGCGGGTGCTGGAGACGGCCTGCCGCGACGCCGCGGCCTGGCCGGGGCGGTCGGCGGCCGCCGGGCCCTTCGTCAGCGTCAACGTCTCCGTCCGCCAGCTACACGAGCTGGGCTTCGTCGCGGACGTGCTCACCGTGCTCGACCGCACCGGGCTCGACCCGAGCCGGCTGCAACTGGAGGTGGTGGAGAACCTCCTGCTCGACGAGGCCGGGGTGGCCGGGGCGGCGGTGCGCGAGCTCGCCGCCCGCGGGGTGCGGATCGCGCTGGACGACTTCGGCACCGGCTACTCGAACCTGGCCTACCTGACCACGCTCCCGGTCCACGGGCTCAAGCTGGCCAGCCAGTTCGTCGCGCCGTTCGGGGAGCGCCACCCGGACCCGGGCCCGGCCGGGATGGTCCAGAAGGTCGTCGCGATCGCGCACGGGTTCGGGCACGTGGTCACCGTCGAGGGGATCGAGAACGCCCAGCAGGCGGCGCATGTGACCGCCTTCGGCGCCGACCTCGGCCAGGGCCACCTGTTCGCCCGGGCGATGCCCGCGGACGAGTTCGCCGTGGCCGTCGGCAGCGGGTTGGCCGCGGTGGGCGCCGCGGCCACCGGCGAGCCGCCCCGGCCCGCCGTTCCCCGGCCCACCGGCCCGCTCGCCGCGCCCGACGGCACGGGCCGCCGCCGCGGCGACCGGGACGGCGAGCAGGCACCTTCCGGCCGGGAGGGCGCCGGCGGCGGCCCGGCTGACG
>JADGHD010000540.1 GCA_019689615.1 Frankia sp.
GCCCCCGCGCCCCGCCCCGACCTGCCGCCGGCCTCCGCCGGGCTGGAGGACTCCTGATGACTGACACCGAGCGCGCCGACACCGCGGGCCGCGGCGGGCCAGCCTGGTTCGCCGGGCCGGACGCGAAGCCGAGTGGGCCGGTGCCCGACCGGGCGCCCGACGTCGACGTGGTCGTCGTCGGCGCGGGGCCGGCCGGGTCGTCCGCCGCGCTGGCCGCCGCCCGCGCCGGGGCGTCGGTCGTCCTGCTCGAGCGCGGCCCGTTCCCGGGGTCGAAGAACGTCTACGGCGGCGTGGTCTACGGCCGGATCCTGGACACCGTCCTGCCCCGGTGGTGGGAGGAGGTTCCGGTCGAGCGGTGGGTGGTGCGCCGATCGACCATGGTGCTCACCCCGACGCAGGCACTGACCGTCGACTTCCGCACCCAGAGCTGGGCCGGGCCGCCCTACAACGGGCTGACCACCTACCGGGCCGACTTCGACAGCTGGCTCGCCGGCAAGGCGGTGGCCGCTGGCGCCCGGCTGGTCACCTCGACCGTCGCCACCGGGCTGCTGCGGGACAACGCCGGCCGGGTGGTCGGCGTGCGCACCGACCGCGCCGACGGCGAGCTGCGGGCCCGCGTCGTGATCGCCGCCGACGGCGTCAACTCGTTCCTGGCCAAGGAGGCCGGCCTGCTGCCGCGGGCCGACGCGGCGCACCACACGCTCGGCGTGAAGGAGGTGCTGTCGCTGCCGCGCGAGGTGATCGACGAGCGGTTCGGCCTGCGCGGGCAGGAGGGCCTGGACATCGAGATGCTCGGCTGCACCCGCGGCATCCCGGGCGGCGGCTTCCTCTACACCAACAGCGACACGGTCAGCGTCGGCGTGGTGCTCTCCCTGCCGGGCCTCGCCGAGGCGAAGGCCCGGCCGGAGGAGGTGCTCGCCGACGTCAAGGCGCACCCCGCGATCGCGCCCTACCTGCGCGGCGCGACCGTGAAGGAGTACGCCGCGCACCTCATCCCCGAGGGCGGCTACGACCACCTGCCGGAGCTCGCCGCCGACGGCCTGCTGATCGCCGGGGACGCGGCCGGCCTCACCCTGGCCGCCGGGATCTGGCTGGAGGGCGTGAACTTCGCGATCGGCTCCGGCCTGGTCGCCGGCCAGGTCGCCGCGGACGCCGCGGCCAGCGGCAGCGCGTCGAAGAAGAAGCTGTCCCGCTACCGGGCCGAGCTGGAGAAGCAGTTCGTGCTCGCCGACCACAGGCGGCTGCGCGGCGCCCCGGAGATCATCCTGTCGGAACGGATCCAGCGCCGCTACCCAGGACTCATCGCCGATCTCGTCGAAGGCCTGTTCACAGTGACCAACCCGGAGCCGAAGCCAGGTGCCCTCGCCCTGCTGCGCCGCGCCGCGAAGCGCAACGGCGTCGGCATGGCCACGCTGGCCCGCGACGGCCTGCGGATCGGGAGGGTTTTCCGATGAGCCCACGCAAGCGCGCCCGCGCGGACCGCGGCACCGCCGCCAGCCCGCGGGTACCCGAGCCCCGCCCGGAACGCTTCGGCGAGGTCGCCTTCGACGACCGGATGGCCACGGTCGACTTCCGGGTCGGCGAGCGGTCGCACATCGTCGTCGACTCCGACGTCTGCCGCTCCTGCACCACCCGGGCCTGCGTGACCGCCTGCCCGGCGAACCTGTTCGCGCCGACAGCCGACGGCGGGATCCTGTTCAACTACGAGCAGTGCTTCGAGTGCGGCACCTGCTACATGGTCTGCAACGGTGAGAACGCGATCACCTGGACGTATCCGGACGGCGGCCACGGCGTCGTCTTCCGCCAGGGCTAGAGGAGACGCGGAATGGGGGTTGCGGTGGACGCGCCGGGGCCGCTGGTCGCGGTGTGCCTACGGGTGACCGACCTGCGGCCGCAGGTCGCCCCGCTGACCGGCGCGGTGACTCGCTCGGCGCACGGCGCCGGCCTGTCGGCGGCGGACGAGGCGGCGCTCGAGCGCGGGCTGCGGATCGCGGCGGCCTGGTCTGGCCGGCTGCTCGCGGTCGCCGCCGGCCCACCGATCGCGGACGGCCCGCTGCGCACGGCGGCGGCGCTGGGCGCCCAGGTGCTGCGGGTCGCCTGGCCGCCAGCCGACGCCGGCCACGGGCACGGGCCGTCAGAGCACGCGGGCGGCCACGGGCCAGCCGGCCTGCCCGGCCGGGACAGCGAGCCCTACGGCCCGATCGCCGCCTACCTCGACGACCTGGCCGGCGACACCCGGGCGCTCGCCGAGGCGCTGGCCGGCGCGATCCGCACGGTCGGCGAGCCGGCGCTGGTCCTGTGCGGCGACCACTCCCCCGACCGTGGCACCGGGGCGCTGCCGGCCCAGCTCGCCCACGCCCTCGGTGCCGCGCAGGCCCTCGGCCTGGTCGACCTGCGGGTGCAGGCGACGGACGGCGGCTGGCTGCTGGGCGAGCGCCGGCTGGACGGCGGACGCCGCGAACGGCTGCGGGTCCCCCGGCCGGCGGTGTGCTCGGCGGAGGCGGCCGGCCTGCGGCTGCGCCGCGCCTCCCTGCCCGCGCTGCTCGCCGCCGAGGACAGCCCGGTCCCGGTGATCGAGGCGCCGGCCAGCCACCGGGGCGGGCAGGTCCGGGTCACCGGCACTCGCCCCTACCGGCCCAGGACCCGGGTGGTGCCCCCGCCGGCCGGCGGCATCCGCGACCGGCTGCTCGCCCTCACCGGCGCGCTCACCGCGCACGAGCCGCCCACGATCGTCGGCCCGACCAGCCCGGTCGAGGCGGCCGACGCGCTGCTGGCCTACCTCGCCCGCAACGGCCATCTGGACGCCGGGCAGGCCGCCCAGCCCGCCGGCGGACCGGCCAGCGCCGGCTGAGCCAGGCGCCGGCCGGCCACGCGTCGGCCAGTGGCGGTCAGCCAGCGGTCAGTAGTGGATGACCGGCTCCCGGCTCAGCAGATCGTCGTAGTCGGCCGGGAGCTGGCCGGCGACATCCTCGAACTCGGTCGGCGTGACGCTCGCCCGCAGCGCGGCCATCACGGCGCGCGCGTGCCGGCGGGCCAGCTGCGGCGAGCAGAAGTCGCCCTCCAGCTCCGCGACCCGCCGGTAGAACTCGTCGACGCCGAACCGCTCACCGCCGCCGGAGCGCGGCAGCGCCTCGGCGAACGCCGGTGGCAACTGGGAGGCGAGGTCCTTCGTCTCGCCCCCGGCGATCCGCTGGCCCAGCACGGCGAGCGTCGCCCGCACCGCCGCCTCCGCCTGCGCCACCGAGCCGATCCGACCAGTCGCCCGGATCGCCGCGACCAGCTCGTCCTGTTTCATCTCGTGCCGCCTCTCGCCGTCGGGAGCCGGGGCACCGCCCGGGATGGTCACGTGCTCAACGAGTGGGCCATCCCCGACGGACAGGGCACGAAACGCCGGCCGCCACCGGCCGGGCGGCGGCGGCCGGCCGGCGGTCAGGCCACCAGCCCGGCCGCGCGCAGCACGCGGCGAAGCTCCGGCAGGTCGTCGACGACCAGGTCCGGGTGGTCGGCCGGCGGTGCCGCGGCGGCCGCCCGCCGGTCGTGCAGCCCGGTGGTGACCAGGACGGCGAGCGCGCCGCTGGCCCGCGCCATCCGGACCTCCAGGGTCAGGTCGTCCCCGGCGACCATGATCCGCTCGGCCGGCGCCCCCAGCCGGCGCTCGGCGGCGGCCCACGCCCCCCCCCCCCGCGTGGCCCCCCCCCCCCCGCCCCCCCCCGCCCGGTGGGGTATAAACAAAAACCCGCC
>JADGHD010000541.1 GCA_019689615.1 Frankia sp.
TGTATAAGAGCCCGGTGGGGGTGGCGAGGTGGGCCACGTCGGCGAGGAGCTCGAGCAGTGCGCGCCGGCGGGTGAGCCAGGAGGCGAGCAGGTCGGCCGGGCGCAGCCGGAACCGTCCGCCGGCCACGGCCAGCGGCTGCAGCAGGGACAGGGCGGCGCCGGCCGCGGCCCAGCCCGGCGCCGCGCCCGCCCCGGCGGCCAGCGCGAGGTCGCGCAGCGCCGGGCAGACCAGCGAGTGCGGCTCCCAGACGTAGGCCGCCGCCTGGACGGCGAACCGGTCGGCCCCGGTCCGTGGCGCTGGCCGAAGCCCCGGCAGGACCGCGACCCCGGTGCTCGCCGGCGCGAACCGCTTCAGCGTCACCAGCAGGTCGACCAGACCGGCCTCCGCCAGCCGCGGACGCGGGTCCAGGCCGGCGCGGGCCAGCACCTCCCGGTCGACCAGCAGCGCCTGGTAGGCGCCCCGGCCGACGGCGAGCAGGGACTGGCGGTAGGTGGTGGTATCGAGCATCCGGGCGAGGTCGAGCAGCCGGTCCGGGGGCAGCTCGTCGGGCACCAGGTCGAGGACGGCGAGGCCGTGCCTGCGGGCGTGGGCGCTGGCCGCCCGGCGCTGCGCCTCGTCCAGCGAGACCCCGGGCGCGGTCAGGAAGACGTGGCCGGGGTGCACCGGCTCGGACGACGGGACGATCGTGGTGAGCCCGCCGAGCCGGCGGCGCAGGCGCAGGGTGTTCCACCCGATGCCGGCGCTCGTGGCCACGGCCAGCCAGTACCTGCGGTTCACCCGGCCTCCCTCGTCGTCTGGGTCATGGCGTCCCGGCCAGCCGCCGCGTGGGCCAGCGCCGACGGGCCGGCTGGCCGTCGGCCCGCCACCGCCGCTGTCGCCGTCGTCATCGCCGGCCGCTACCGGGGGAGGGCCACGGCGGTGACGATCAGGTCCGGCCGGGCCAGGAAGCGGCCGCGCAGGGTGGTCAGCTGCTCCCCGGACGGCAGCACCGGGCCGGGGACGAGCAGCCGGGCGACGAACTCCCCGGTGCCGGCCTCGCCCGGGGTGATGGTCAGCTCGGCGTCCTCGAAGCCGAGCCAGCGCCGTGCCAGCGGGTACCAGGCCTTGTAGACCGACTCCTTCGCGCTGAACAGCAGCCGGTCCCAGTGCACCGCCTGGTCGGCGCGCAGCGCCTCGGTGACCCACGCCCGCTCCGCCGGCAGGGTCACCGACTCCAGCACCCCCGGCGGGGTGGGGCCGTTCGGCTCGGCGTCGATCCCGATCGTCACGACCTCGCGGGCCCAGCCGACGGCCGCCGCCCGGTAGCCGGCGCAGTGCGTGATGCTGCCCACGACGCCCTCAGGCCACAGCGGCTCCCGCTTCGGCCCGGGCAGCACGGCGACCGGCCCGATCCCCAGCCGGCCAAGTGCCCGCCGGGCACACACCCGCCCGGAGGTGAACTCGTTGCGCCGCTTGGCCACGGCCCGCCCCAGCGTGGCCTCCTCCGCGGGGAACAGCACGGCATGCGGGTCGTCGCCGAACATCTCCACCGCGGCGACCGTCGGCGGCAGCACCGCGTCGATCAGGGCGGACGAAGCGGACGGAACCGGCATACGGCCTAGCTTCGCACCACGGCGACGGCCACCGGCCCGTGGCCGGGGCCGGCCGCGTTCCCGCAGGCCGCCCGCCTGGCCCAGGCTCGCCGGGCCGCCCACCCCGGCACCGCCGGCCGGGTGCGCCGCTCGCCCCGTACGCGCACCTCGTCGCTTGCGAGGCCAAGCGTGCGGGGTAAGCTCGTTACGATCTCACGCGGGTGTGCTCACTGGTGCTCTCACGGGTGCTCACCTCACGGGTGCTCACGCGGTGCGGCCCGGCACATGGGTAGCCCAGCACATGAGTGCACGTAGGTGAGTTCAGCAATGCGGATGGGTTCACCCAGGCAGGTGGGCTCAAGGCACGCGGGTGTAGCTCAATGGCAGAGCCCCAGCCTTCCAAGCTGGTCATGCCGGTTCGATCCCGGTCACCCGCTCTGGTTTGCGCAGGGGCTTCCTCGCCGGGTCGGCCGGCCCTGAGGGAGTCCCGTGCCATATCCGTGCCGGAAACCCGGTCTTCCGGGCCCGTTGGCCGGTGCCGTGGGTGATCGTGGTTCGGGCGCGAGCCTTCGACCGGGCCGCCTGCCGCGTCCTCGTACCCGCACGTCAACGCGGGGACAAGTCCTCGCCATCGGCTACCGCGGGCCGTGCCGAGGTGGGCCGCCTGGTGGTGGCGGAGGCCGGGGGCGTGGCGGGCCGTCCGGTCCGCTGGGGCTGTCGGCACCGGGGCAGGGCTGGTCCGGTGATGACACCCTGGCCTGGTCCTTTGCGGCGTGTCGGGCAGGTGACGCCGGGGCGAACGGGACAGGTGCGGGTGATCGGGCGTCGCGCAGCCCGTAGGATGGGACGGCAACGCTCCGGGGCGTAGCGTAGTGGCTAGCGCGCCTGCTTTGGGTGCAGGAGATCGGGAGTTCGAGTCTCCCCGCCCCGACCGAAAATCTCGGCGTAATCTCGGCGCGTCACCCGTCCGACGTCGTACCAGGAGACAGCCGCGCCGTGAAGGCCACCAAGGAGACACTCAGCCCGACCAGGGTCAAGCTAACCGTCGAGGTGCCCTTCGACGACCTCAAGCCGTCCCTGGACGCGACCTACCGCAAGCTGTCCAAGCAGGTCCGCGTGGCGGGCTTCCGCCCGGGTAAGGTCCCGCCGCGCATCCTCGACCAGCGGCTCGGGCGCAGCGTCATCCTGGACGAGGCGCTGCAGGAGGCCCTCCCTCAGTTCTACTCGCAGGCGGTCGAGGCCGAGTCGGTCGCCGTGCTGTCGCGGCCCGAGGTGGACATCACGGAGTTCAGCGAGGGCAGCCCGATCGTCTTCACCGCTGAGGTCGACGTCCGCCCCGAGCTGGCGCTGCCGCCGCTCGACAGCCTGAGGGTCACCGTAGACAAGATCGAGGTCACCGACGAGCAGGTCGACAACCAGCTCGCCACGATGCGCGAGCAGTTCGCCGTGCTCACCCCGGTCGAGCGGCCGGTGGCCTCCGGGGACTACGTCTCGCTCGACATCTCCGCCGAGGTGGACGGCGAGCCCATCGAGGACGCCACCGCGACCGGCCTGTCCTACGAGGTCGGCAGCGGGAACCTGATCGAGGGCGTCGACGAGGCGATCATCGGTGCCAGCGAGGGCGAGAGCCGCAGCTTCGAGACCGAGCTGCTCGCCGGGGACAAGCAGGGCCAGACCGCCCAGGTCACCGTGGTCGTGCGCGGCGTCAAGGAGAAGGAGCTCCCCGAGCTCGACGACGACTTCGCGACCACCGCCAGCGAGTTCGACACGCTGGCGGAGCTGCGCGCCGACGTGCGCTCCCGGCTCGAGCGCGGCCGCGCGTTCGAGCAGGTCAGCCAGGCCCGGGAGCGGCTGCTGGAGCAGATGGTCGAGACCCTAGACCCGCCGGTGCCGGACTCGGTGCTGACCGCCGAGCTGGAGGCCCGCGAGCACCGGCTCGGCCACGACCTGGAGTGGTTCGGCGCGACCAGGGAGACCTACCTGGAGACCCTCGGCCAGACCGCCGAGGAGTTCGAGGCCGAGATGCGCTCGTCGGCGCTGAAGGCCATCAAGACCCAGTTCATCCTGGACGCGATCGTCGAGTCCGAGTCGCTGCAGGTCGAGCAGGGCGAGCTGATGGAGCAGATCGTCTTCAACGCCCAGCGGCTCGGGATGGCCCC
>JADGHD010000542.1 GCA_019689615.1 Frankia sp.
CTGGCCGTGCTCTCGCCCGGCCTCGGCCTGCTGCTGGAGCGTCTCGTCTTCCGCCCGCGCGCCCGGCGGCGGGCCTCGGCCGCCGAGTCGCTGGTCGCCAGCCTCGGCGTGCTGGTGCTCACGCTCGGCATGTGCGCCGGCATCTGGGGGCTGGGGGCGCGCAGCGACACCCCGGCCGTCTTCCCGAACGACCCGGTCAGCCTGTTCGGTGACACCCGGATCGGCGTCGACACACTCTGTGCGCTCGCCCTGATCGTCATCGTCTGCGTCGTGCTGGCGGTGGTGCAGAACCGGACCCGGTTCGGCCGGCAGGTGCGGGCTGTGGTGGACGACCGGCAGCTGGCCGAGCTGTCGGCGATCCCGGCCGACCGGGTCGCCGCCGTGGGCTGGGCGTTCGGCACCACGCTGGCCGGCTTCACCGGGGTGCTGCTCGCGCCGCGGCTGCAGCTCAGCCCCTACGGGCTGTCCCTGGTGGTGCTGGAGACGTTCGCGGTCATCGTCGCCGCCCGGCTGGCGAGCCTGCCGGGCGCGGTGCTCGCCGGCCTGCTGATCGGCATCCTGCAGAGCGAGCTGACCCAGTTCTCGGTGGACGGCACGCTCGGCGACATCTACCGCACGCTGCAGTCGAACCTGTTCGTGGTCGTGCTGCTCGTGCTGCTGCTGGCGTTCCCGAAGCTGCGCGAGCTGGGCGGGGACGCGGGCTCGGCCGGGCGGTTCGCCAGCCGCGGCGCGCCGGCGGCCGGGCGGGCCACGATGGCCGAGAAGCAGAAGGACCTGTTCGCCAAGCTGGCCGGCTTCGGGGTGCTGCTCACCCCGCTCGTCTTCCCCCTGACCGAGCTGCGCCAGGCGTTCCTGGTCCCGGCACTGGGCCTGATCTTCCTGTCGATCGTGATCGTCACCGGCTACAGCGGCCAGGTGTCGCTGGGTGCCGCCGGCTACGCCGGGCTTGGCGCGCTGTTCGCGCTCAAGCTGGAGGCCGGCGAGTTCCTCGGCCTGCCCGAGGTGCCCGGCCTGCTGGCGATCCTGCTCGGCGCGATCCTGGTGGCGCCGGTCGGCCTGATCACCGGCTATCCGGCGATCCGCCGGCGCGGGCTCACGCTGGCGCTGACGACCTTCGCGGTCGGCGCGGTGGTCAGCCGGTTCGTGTTCGGCCAGACGTCGATCAGCGGCGGCCTGTACCCCGACCCGCTCACGTTCTTTGGCCTCGAGCTCGAGGAGTCCGGGTTCTACCTGGTCGAGCTGGTCGCGCTGGGCATGGGCCTGCTGGCGGTGCACAACCTGCACCGCGGGCGGCTCGGCCGGGCACTGCTGGCGGTCCGCGACCACACCGGGGGCGCCGCGGCCGTCGGCGTCGACGTGCGCAACCTCAAGCTGATGGCGTTCACCGTCTCCTCGGTGGTCGCCGGCCTCGGCGGGGCGCTGCTGGCCTACAGCGCAACGGCCTTCTCGGCGGACACGTTCGCCCCGATCCAGAGCCTGCTCTGGTTCACCGCGGTGATCGTCTTCGGCGCGGACAGCGCCGCCGGCGCGATCGTCGCCGCCGGCTTCATCGTGGCCATCGACGTGCTCGCGCCGGCCGGGTCGTCGACGCTGGCGATCGGCATCCTGGCGCTGGCGCTGGGCTGGCTGCCCGGCGGTCTCGCGTCCGCGGTCCGCGGCGCGGTCCGCTACGTCGCCGAGCACATCGCCGAGCAGCTCACCGACACCAGGCCGCTGGTCCGCCCGGACCGCCCGGCCCTGGCCGCCTCGGCCGGCCTGGCCGCCGGAGCGCCGGTTACCGACCGCGCCGCCGCCGGCCAGGGCGCTGGCGCGACGACGGGCGCCGCGCTGGCTGGCGCCGGCCTGGGCGCCGGCGGCGGGGCCGTCGCGGCGGCGAACCTCGCGGAGATCGACCGGGTGGCGGCCGCGCGGGGGCTGGTGCTCACCCCGACCGGCCGGGCGCTGCTCGGCCAGCTCTCCGCCCGGCTCGCGGGCGCGTCGGCGGCCGGGCCCGTCGGCGGCGCGGCGCAGGGCGGCACGGGCACGCCGATCGGGCTGCTGGGCCCCGGCGCCCGGGGGCCGGTGGTGTCCGTCTCGCCCAACCACTCCGAAGGGGGCCAGCGGTGAGCCGCGCGGAGCTGCGCGCCGTCGGGCTGGTCCGCCGCTACGGCGGGCTGACGGCGGTCGACCACGTCGACATGTCCGCCCCACCCGGCATGATCACCGGACTGGTCGGCCCGAACGGTGCCGGCAAGTCGACGCTGTTCAGCCTGCTCACCGGGGTCGAGCAGCCGGACGAGGGCTCGGTGCTGCTCGGCGGGCGGGACATCACCCGGCTGCCGCCCGACCGGCGCTCCCGGCTGGGTCTGGTCCAGACGTTCCAGGTGCCGTCGCTGTTCACCAGCATGACCGTGCGGGACAACCTGCTGGTCGGGGTGGAGAACCGGCGACGGGACTATGCCGCCGGCCTGTTCGGGATCGGCGTGCGGCCCAACGGGCGCCACGAGGCGATCGTCGACGACATGCTGTCCTCGCTCGGCCTGACCGAGCTCGCGGACGTGACCGCGGGGCAGCTGCCGACCGGCGCGCTGCGGCTGGTCGAGTGCGCGCGGGCCCTGTGCGCCCAGCCGGACGTGCTGCTGCTCGACGAGCCGGCCAGCGGCCTCGACGCCGAGGAGACCGAGCGGTTCTCCCAGCTACTTCGCCGGATCGCCGACTCGGGTGTCGGGATCGTGCTCGTCGACCACGACGTCGACCTGGTCTTCACGGTGTGCGACCAGGTGTACGCGATGGTCGGCGGCCGGGTGGTCGCGCACGGCGACCCGGCGTCGGTGCGCGCCGACCCGACCGTCCAGTCCGTCTACCTCGCCAAGGGATCGGTGGCATGACCACGAGCGCACCGACGAGCACGCCGGCGACGGCGGACGGGATCGAGCTGCGGCTCACCGGGGCCCGCGCCGGCTACGGCCCGGTCGAGGTGCTGCACGGCCTGGACCTCGTCATCCCGTCGGGCAGGGTGACCGCCCTGCTGGGGGTGAACGGCGCCGGCAAGAGCACGACGCTGCGGGTGCTGGCCGGGCTGGTGCCGCTGCGCAGTGGCACCCTGCACTGGCGCGGCCAGGCCATCACGAAGATGTCCGCGCTGGACCGGGCCCGGCGCGGGCTGATGCTCGTGCCGGACGAGCGGGCGGTGTTCGCCAGCCTGTCGGTGCGGGACAACCTGATGGTCGTCGCCGAGGCCACGGCGCGGCCCGGCAGCACGCCGGACATCACCCCCGCGCTGGAGGCGTTCCCCCGGCTGCGGGAGCGGCTGGCGCAGCGGGCCGGCTCGATGTCCGGTGGCGAGCGACGGATGCTCGCGCTCGCCCGGGCGCTGCTCGCCCGGCCCAGCGTGCTCATGGTGGACGAGCTGTCGCTCGGCCTGTCGCCGAAGGTGGCGGCTGAGCTGTTCGAGTGGCTCGGCACGGTCGCCCGCGGCGGGACCACGGTCATCCTGGCCGACCAGTACACCGACGCAGCGCTGGGCCTGGCCGACCTCGCCTACGTGCTGCACCGCGGCGAGCGCTCGTTCGTCGGCGACCCGGCCGAGCTGGCGCACGCCTGAGACGCCAACCACGGACGCGAAAGGCGAGGGCGGGCGGGCAACCTCTGCCGCCCTCGCCCTCGCCTTTGCCGTGCGGTCGCGGTAAAGCGGGTGAGACCGCCGGTGGGGGGGGGCGCGGGCCCCCCCCCCCCCCCCGGACCAGCAC
>JADGHD010000543.1 GCA_019689615.1 Frankia sp.
CCCCCCCCCCCGGGCCGCCTGTCCCGCCGGGGCCCCTCCGGCAGGCCTGTCCGCCCGGCCGGCCCGCCTTCCGTCGCGCGGGCCGGCCGGACGCGCACCTGGGGGTTACTCGTGGGCCGCCCGGTGTTCCCGGATCAGCCGCGAGTACCAGTGGGCGGTCGACTTCGGGGTCCTGGCCAGCGTCTCGAAGTCGACGTAGACGATGCCGAAGCGCATCTTGTAGCCCTCGGCCCACTCGTAGTTGTCGAGCAGGCTCCAGACGAAGTAGCCGCGGACGTCGACGCCCTCCTGGACGACCTCACGGACGACGTCGAGGTGCTGGGCGACGTAGGAGACCCGCTCCGGGTCGAGCACGCTGCCGTCCGGCTCCGGCTGGTCGAGGTAGGCGGCGCCGTTCTCGTGCATGTACCAGGTGGTGCCCGGGTACTCGGCGCCAAGGCGGCGCAGCAGCGCGGCGAAGCTGCGCGGCCGGATCGGCCAGCCGAGAGCGGTCACGTTCTCGCTCGTCACCACCCGGGTCACGGTGTCGGCGGCGACGAACGGCATCGGCTTCGGGTCCGGGTCCTCGCCGGGCACCACGATGTGCGGCGAGTAGTAGTTGACGCCGATCCAGTCCAGCGGGGCGGCGATCCTGGCCAGGTCGCCGTCCTGGATGGGCAGCTCGGCTCCGGCCTTGGCGAAGTCGGCGACCACGTCGGCCGGGTACTCCCCGCGCAGCAGCGGGTCGAGCCAGAGCCGGATCGTCTGGCCGTCCACGAGCCGGACCGCGTCCGCCGCCTCAGGCGACTCCTCGGGCGACTCAGCCGGGATCAGGTTGAGCGTGATCCCGACGTCGGACACCCCGCGCGCCCGCAGCGCCTCGACGCCGAGCGCGTGCGCGACCAGCAGGTGGTGCACGGAGCGGACGGCCGCGTGCGCGCTCTGCACGCCGGGGGCGTGCCGGCCGGTCAGATAGCCCTCGAAGGCGCTGCACCACGGCTCGTTCAGGGTCGACCAGTGCTTCACCCGGTCGCCGAGGGCCGTGGCGACGTGGTCGGTGTACTCGGCGAACCGGTAGGCGATCTCCCGGTTCGCCCAGCCGCCGATGTCCTGCAGCGGCTGCGGCAGGTCCCAGTGGTAGAGGGTGACCCACGGGTCGATGCCGGCAGCGAGCAGCTCGTCGACCAGGCGGTCGTAGAACGCCAGGCCGGCCGGGTTCACCGCGCCGGACCCGGTCGGCACGATCCGCGGCCAGGCGATCGAGAACCGGTAGGCGGACAGGCCAAGGTCCGCCATCAGCGCGACGTCCTCGCGGTAACGGTGGTAGTGGTCAACCGCCCGGTCGCCGCTCTCGCCGCCGGCGGTCTTGCCGCGGGTGCGGGCGAACGTGTCCCAGATGCACTGCCCGCGCCCGTCCTCGTCGGTGGCGCCCTCGATCTGGTACGCCGACGTGGCCGCGCCCCAGACGAAATCCTTGGGCAGACCGGTGGCGATCCGCGCCGCGAGCGCCTCGGCGTCCAGCGACTCGGTCGCGCCGGCGGCAGCCGATGCGGTGCTGATAGTCATCCCTTTACCGCGCCTTCCATGATTCCGCTGATGATCTGACGACCGAACACGGCGAAGATGAGCAGCACCGGGAGGATGCCGAGGGCCGTGCCGGCGAGGACGAGGGTGTTGTCCCGGTAGTAGCCGGCCGACAGGGTCGACAGGGCGACCTGAACGGTCGGGTTCTGCGGCGAGAGGATGATCAGGGGCCAGAGGAAGTCGTTCCAGGCCTGCATGAAGGTGAGCAGACCGAGGACGGCGAGCGCGGGCCGCAGGCCCGGCAGGACGACGTGCCACCACAGGCCGAGCGCCGAGCAGCCGTCCATCCGGCCGGCCTCCAGCAGCTCGTCCGGGATCGCCTGCTGCACGTACTGCCGCATGAACACGACCCCGAACGCGGTGACCGCGGTCGGCAGGATCGCGGCGAGCAGCCGGTTGCCGAGGCCGAGCTCCTGCATCTGGATGTAGAGCGGGATCACGCCGAGCTGGACCGGGACCATCATCGTGCCGATCGTGATCAGCAGGAGGACGTTGCGGCCGCGGAACTCCAGCTTCGCGAACGCGAATCCGGCCAGCGAGCAGAAGACGAGCGTCGACAAGGTGATCGAACCAGCGACGATGAACGAGTTCATCAGCGCCTTGCCGAAGTTGACCGTGTCGAAGACCCGCTCGACGTTGTCGAAGAAGTTGCCGCCCGGCAGCAGCGGCGGGGGCTTGCGCGCCACCGCCTCGTTGGTCAGCGACGGGACCAGGAACGTCCAGTACACCGGGAAGGCGGAGACGATCAGGACGATGATCAGGAGTGGGTAGCGCAGCAGGCTCGGGCGCTCCTCGTCGGGCCGGGCCTGCCTGGCCCGCCGGCCCAGCCAGCCGCGCCGCCCGTTCGAGGAGTCGTTGCTGGTCGCCGTGGCCGCGCCGGGCGCCTCGTCGAGGGTGACGCTCATCGGGTGCCTCCGGGCGTGTTCTCGTTGCCGCCGCGGCCCGAATCGGCGGATGTTCGTCGGCTGGACTGGCCGTTCGCGCCGGCGCGCCCGGGTGCTGGTGCCTTGGCCGAGGCCGCCAGCGCCGCCAGCGCGTCCGTGCTCAGGGTGTCCAGGCGGCCGGTTCTGCCGGCGCCGCGGCCGCGGTTGCGCCGCCGGGAGCTCGCGTGGGCCACCCGCATGCCGCTGGCCGTGACGAAGTAGGCCGCGACCGCGAGCAGCACGGTGATCAGGAACATCAGCCAGGCGATCGCCGAGCCGTAGCCGAAGTGCCGCAGCCGGAAGCCCTCCTCGTAGAGGAGCAGGGCCAGCGTCTGGAACTGCCGGTCGATGCCACCGGTCACGCTGCCCGGCTCGGTGGTGAACAGCAGGGGCTCGGTGAACAGCTGGATCTGGCCGATGATCGAGACGAGCGCGGTGAACGCGATCGTCGGGCGCAGCGCCGGCAGCGTCACGTGCCAGATCTGCCGCCAGGTGCTGGCGCCGTCAATCGCGGCCGCCTCGTACTGCTCCTTCGGGATGGCCTGCATCGCGGCCAGGTAGATCAGCGCGTTGTAGCCGGTCCAGCGCCAGATCACCATGGAGGCGATAGCGATCTTGGAGGTCCACTCGCCGGCCTGCCAGTTCACCGGGTCGATCCCGACCAGCCCGAGAAGCCAGTTGAACAGGCCGAAGTTGTAGCCGAACAGGGAGCTGAACACGATCGTCACGGCGACGATCGAGGTGATGTTCGGCAGGAGCACGCCCATCCGGAACAGCGTCCGGGCCCGGATCCTGGAGTTCAGGACGTGGGCCAGCAGCAGTGCCAGCACGAGCTGCGGCACCGTGCAGAGGAACATCAGGGCGAACGTGTTCTTGGTGGCGTTCCAGAAGTACGTGTCGCCCATCAGGTCGACGTAGTTCTGCAGCCCGATGAACTCCGCATCGTCCGGCCGCAGCAGGTCGCGGTCCGTCAGCGACACCCAGGCGGTGTAGAGCATCGGGAAGAGGCCGAACGCCACGAACAGCAGGAAGAACGGAGCGACGAAGCCGTATGGGGCGATCGGGGCGGTCACCCGCCTGATCCGGGTTCTCGTGGTTGAGCTCGGCCGGTGCCGCGGCCGCGGCGGTCGGGCGCCCGCTGCGGGCGCCGGAGGTGCGGTGGTGGTCACCGGAGGGCTCCTCGGTCTGCTGGTCGGCCGCGGGCCGCGTGCTGGGGGGTGAGGGGACGCGG
>JADGHD010000544.1 GCA_019689615.1 Frankia sp.
CCACCGCTCCCCCACTCCTCACCACCACCGCCACCGCCGGCCGTGCCGGGACGGCCGCGCCGGTCCCTGGCCCGGGTGGCGACGGCCGCGGCGCTCGGCGGCGGGCTGGCACTGGTGGCGGCCGGCTGCGGCGGTGGCGGGCCGGTCGAGGTCACCGGGGCGCCGACCCCGACGGCCGAGGCGGCCACCGCGTGCCGGGCGCTCCTCGACGCGCTGCCCGACTCGCTCGGCGACGGCCTCGACCGGCGCGAGGCCCGGCCGGCCGACGTCTTCGCCGCCGCCTACGGCTCCAGGCCCGCCCTGCTGACCTGCGGGGCCACCGGCGTCTCCCCGAGCTACGCGCCGGACGCGACGCTGTCCGACGTCGACTGCGTCGGCTGGTTCCACGAGGAGCTCGACGACGACACGGTCCGCTTCTCGACCCCCACCCGCACCCCGCAGGTCGTGCTGATGCTGCCGGCCGACGCGGACGCGTTCGGTGCGCTCACCGCGATCGCGCCCGCGGTGCGCGCCCACACCACCTCGACGGTCGAGGACCCGCCATGCATCGGCTGACCCGGCCCGCCGAGTGGGCCGGCTGACCGGGCCGGCTGACCAGGCGCGCGGCGGCCGGCCGGGGCTAGCGCAGGCCGCTGCCGCGCTCGATGGCGAGCTGGATGAGGCGGTCGACGAGGGCCGGGTACGGCACGCCCGAGGCCGCCCACATCCGCGGGAACAGCGACGACGGGGTGAAGCCCGGCATCGTGTTCACCTCGTTGAGGACCACCGAGCCGGCCGGGGTGAGGAAGACGTCGACCCGGGCGAGGCCGGCGCAGTCCAGCGCGCGGAACGCGGCGGCGGCCAGCGACCGGATCTCGGCGGCTGTCCCGGCCGGCAGGTCGGCTGGGACAGCCAGCCGGGTGGCCGACGAGGCGTACTTGGCCTCGAAGTCGTAGAAGCCGGACGGCGAGTCGACGACGATCTCGGCCGGCACGCTGACCTCCGGCTCGCCCCCGCCCAGCCGCTCGAGCACGCCGCACTCGATCTCCCGGCCGACGATGGCCGCCTCGACCAGCACCTTCGGGTCGGCCTGGCGGGCGGACTTGACCGCGGTGTCCAGGTCGGCCCAGGCGTCGACCCGGCTGATCCCGATGCTCGACCCGCCGCGGGCCGGCTTGACGAAGACCGGCAGGCCGAGGCGCTCCCTGTCCGCCTCGGCCAGGGCCTCCCCGGCGCGCAGCACCGCGTACGGGCCGACCGGCAGGCCGGCCGCGGCCAGCAGCGTCTTCATGTGCTGCTTGTCCATCGCGGCGGCGCTGGCGAACACCCCGGACCCGACGTAGGGCAGACCGGCCATCTCCAGCAGCCCCTGCACGGTGCCGTCCTCGCCGAACGGGCCGTGCAGCAACGGGAAGACCACGTCCACGTCGAGGGCCGCGACGCCGGCCGCCGCTGGCACGACCGGGCCAGTGCCGGCGAGCGGCCCGAGCGGCCGGTCCGGCCCTGGCTCGCCGGCCGCCCCGAGCGGGTCGGCGGCGGGCGCGCCAGGGCCCACGGGCAGGAGGGCGGCCCCACCCGGCCGGGGTGACAGGACGACGCCGCGGCCGCGCTCCGGGCGCACCCGGGGCAGCTCCCGGCCGTTCGGCGCCAGCGCGGCCGGGTCGTCCGGCAGCACCACCCAGCCGCCATCCTGGGTGATCCCGACCGGGATCACCTCGTAGCGCTGCCGGTCGATGGCGGAGAGGACCCCGCTGGCGGACACGCAGGAGATCTCGTGCTCGGTGCTGCGGCCCCCGAACAGGAGCGCGACGCGAAGCCTTCTCCGGAAGCCGGCCATGCCCGGACAGTAGCCGATGACACGTTGCCACCGAGTGAACAGCGTCCTGCTACGGAAGGGATGGGCGGACCGTGGCCGGGCCGTGGCCGACATCAGTCAGATTCGTGAGGTGCCGCCCGGACCGGCGGCGGCGGGCGACCGACCGTCGCCGGTCTGGTTGAATCTTCGAGGCCGGTGGCTGCGCCGCCCGGTGCCGGTCCACCCGGCCGGGCAGGACGGCGCACCCGGCTCCCCGCTGGGTCGCCTCCGCCCCTCCAGCGGTGGCGCACCCCGCCCTGCCCGCCACGGAATCGTGAGGACCACCGCCGTGACCGCCGCCGCGACCCACCCACCCCGTCCCCCGCCGCCGGCCCCCGCGACGGAGGTGACCGGCACGGCCACCCCAGCCGCGGACACGGCGGCCCGGGTCGCAACGCTCGACCGGCACGGCTACCGGATCGAGGGCGGCGTGCCGCTGCGCGGCGAGGTCGAGGTCTCCGGCGCCAAGAACTCGGTGACCAAGCTGCTCGTCGCCACCCTGCTGACGGACGAGCCGTGCACGCTGTCCCGGGTGCCGCGGATCGTCGAGGTGGACGTGGTCCTCGGCATGCTGACGGAACTGGGCGCCCAGGTGGAATGGCTGGACGAGCACCGGGTGCGGATCCAGACGCCGCGGATCGCCAACCCCTACCTGTCCGAGGCGTACTCCGGGGTGAACCGGATCCCGATCCTGATGATGGGGCCGCTGCTGCACCGGGTCGGCGAGGCCGTCGTCCCGCTGCCCGGCGGCTGCCGGATCGGCAAGCGGCCGGTCGACTTCCACCTGACCGGGCTTCGGGCGATGGGCGCCGAGATCGTCGAGCACCCGCGGTCGGTGCAGGTCAAGACGCTCGGGCTGGCCGGGGCGCACATCGCGCTGCCGTTCCCCAGCGTCGGCGCCACCGAGAACCTGCTGCTGGCGGCGGTGCGCGCGAAGGGCACGACGGTGATCTCCAACGCGGCCGTCGAGCCGGAGGTCATCGACCTGATCCTGTTCCTGCAGCGGATGGGCGCGCTGGTCGACGTCGAGGTGGACCGCACGATCGTCGTGCAGGGGGTCGACCGGCTGCACGGGGCGGACCACACCGCGATCCCGGACCGGATCGAGGTCGCCTCGTTCGCGGCGGCGGCGGTGGCGACCAACGGCCAGGTCCACGTGGCCGGCGCCCAGCAGGAGCACGTGGTGACGTTCCTGAACCACCTGCGCCGGCTCGGTGGGGAGTTCCGGGTCACCGACACCGGGATCACCTTCTACCGCGACCGCGCGCTCACCGCCACCCACGTGCAGACCGACGTGCACCCCGGCTACATGACCGACTGGCAGCAGCCGCTGGTCGTGCTGCTCACCCAGGCCCAGGGCGTCTCGGTGGTGCACGAGACGATCTACGAGGACCGGTTCGGCTACACCCGCCAGCTCAACGAGATGGGCGCGAACATCGCGCTGTCGACCAGTTGCCTGGGCGGCAAGGCGTGCCGGTTCGCCGCCCGGGACTTCGAGCACTCGGCGGTGGTCAGCGGCCCGACCCCGCTCACCGCCGGCGACCTGGAGATCCCCGACCTGCGCGCCGGCTTCGCCTACGTGATGGCCGCGCTGGTCGCCTACGGCACCAGCACGATCACCGGCACCCGCTTCCTGGAGCGCGGCTACGAGGACCCGGTCGGCAAGCTGCGCTCGATCGGCGCCCTCATCGAGACGATCCCGGTGGTCCCCGGCCAGCAGGGCCGCTAGCCGCGGGCCGCGGGCAGGCCGCTCGCCGCGGACCGCGGGCAGGCCGCTGGCCGCGGACTGCGGGCGGGCAGCGGCCGGGGCCCGCGGACAGCGCCACCAGCCCGCCCGATGCCGCCCGGGCCCGCGGGCCGGCGCCGGGCTCA
>JADGHD010000545.1 GCA_019689615.1 Frankia sp.
GGCCCGCGGCGGGGGGGGGGGGGCGGGGGGGGGGCGCCCCCCCGCGGCCCCCCCCCCCCCCGGGGGGGGGGGGGGGCCCCCGGCCAGGCTGCCGGCGGCCGAGGCGAGCAGGCCGACCGGGTCGACGTCGACGGCCCCGAAGCCGAAGCTGGTCTGCTCGCCGAGGCCGGCGTACGGGGCGAACTGGGCGAGCGCGGCGAACATCGTGGCGGT
This sequence comes from Frankia sp., assembly GCA_019689615.1. GTDB lineage: Bacteria > Actinomycetota > Actinomycetes > Frankiales > Frankiaceae > Pseudofrankia. Next base: position 214 of record JADGHD010000545.1, read on the forward strand.
GTAGTCGGAGGCGGCGCGCGCCAGCCGCAGCTCCGCCTCGCCGACGAAGCCGACCTGGCGCAGGCCGTGGCCGAGCCGCACCTCCTCGGTCTCGCCGGCGACCGCGTCGAGGTAGACCGTGTCGGTCAGCGCGCTGGCGTCGGCCGGCCCGATCCGCAGCGACGACGTGGCATGCCGGTTCCACCGGTCGACCAGGCAGCGGATCGCCAGCGCCGGGTCGGGCAGCGGCAGGTCCCGGCCGTCGCGGCAGAAGAACGTCGGCGTGGCCAGCGTCAGCCGGGCGGCCCGCGCCGGGGCGACCCGGGCGAGCTCGGCGTAGGTGCGCTGGTGGGCCTCGGCGCCGACGACGGGGTGCGTTCGGTGGCCGAAGCGGACCTCGGTGGGCGGCCAGCCGGGCGGGGGAGCGTTGTCGTCCAGCCAGCCCAGCCGCCAGGACGCCGTCCGCGCGCCGCCGGGCGTGGGCAGCAGCGGTCCGACGCTGAACGGTTCCGGGATGACCCGCCGGGCAGGGCCGCGGGCTTCGCAGATGGCGCTGGCGGCGCGGTGGATGAGGCTGGGAGTCGGAGTGGCCACGGCGTCCGCCAGTCGGACGACGAGCATGGATGGCATCGGGACCTCCGCCATCGTCGTGGGCAGGTCACGGCCGGCCGCGGTGGCCAGCAGCCCGTCCGCCGGGCAGCCTAGTCCACCCCTGCTGGCCGGCCACCCCGGGGATGCGGCCGGTGGTGATCCGGGGATCCCGAAACCGATTTAGGACGCAGAAGTCCCGGTTCGTCCCGAGGCGCCCGCCGCGCCGGCCGGAGCCGGTGGCTGGCTGGGCGCGCCGACGCGGCTCGGCCGGGAGGGCTCGGCCAGCTCCGCCATGCGGAAGCGCTCGGCGATCGCCGCGGCCGCCGCCCGGATCGGCGGCAGGGTCTCCGACAGCCGCGGGCTGGTCAGCGGGGCGATCAGCCCGATCCCGGCCACCAGCCGCTCGCCGTGCACGATCGGGATCGCGACCGAGAACACCCCGAGGCGGTGCTCCTGCGCGCTGCGGGCCACCCCGGTCGTCTGGATCTGGCGCAGCTGGCGGGCCAGCGGCTCCTGCTGGGTGACGGTGTAGCGGGTGTGCCGGGCCAGCGGGCCGGCGAGCACCGCGGCCCGGACCTGCGGCGGGCAGAACGCCAGCAGCGCCTTGCCGACCGCCGTGCAGTGCAGCGGCAGCCGCTCGCCCGGGCAGTGGCGGGTCGGCAGCGAGCGCGAGCCGGCCAGCCGCTCGAGTACCAGTGCCTGGCCGTCGTCCAACACGGCCAGGTGGGCGGTGTGCCCGGTGGCCGCCACCAGGTCCTGCAGGTGGGGCAGGGCCGCCTCGCGCAGCGCGGTCTGCGGCGCGAGCAGGCCGAGGTGCCACCCCAGCGCGCCGCCCTCGTAGGCGCCGGCCGGCCGGCGGGCCCCCCGCCGGCCGGCGCACAGGTCGGCGGCCAGCCGGTGCGCCGTCGCCACCGGTAAGCCGGCCCGGCGGGCCAGCTCGGCCAGCGTCAGCGCCCGGTGCGCCTCGTCGAAGGCGCCCAGCAGCGCCACCGCTCTGGCCGTTCCCGAGCGCTGGTCGTCCGCGCGTCTCCTGGGCATCCGGGTCCTCCGTGATCTTTGCGGCTTCTGGGCGACTCTAGGTCCGGATTCCGTTGATCGGAAGGCACAGGGGACACGCCCAGCTGGCTGGCGCCACGATGTGGTCCCCCCGGACGTTCGTGTGACCCCGGTCACGAGTGGCTGCGGGGCCGGACAACGAGGAGGGACGCGGTGGCGGGACGAGCGCGCACGGACGCGCGGTACGACGTGGTGGTGCTCGGCGGCGGGCACCACTCCACGATCATCGCCTGCTACCTGGCCCGTGCGGGGCTGTCGGTCGGGGTGTTCGAGGGCTCCGGCCGGCTCGGCGGCGGCGCGGTCAGCGGCCCAGGCCCGCGGCGCGGCTACCTGATGAACCGCTGCTCGCACTGGACCCGCTTCTACTCCCACCCCGCCTACCGCGACTTCGACCTGCGCGCCGAGGGGCTGCGCTACGTCTTCCCCGAGGGCAACGAGGCGATGGTGTTCGACGACGGCACCGCCTTCGTGGGCACGTCGGCCAGCCGGGTGGTCGACGAGGCGACCGGCCGGCAGGAACCATGGCCGGCCGGCGTCGCCCGCACCGAGGCGGCGATCCGCCGGTTCAGCCACGCCGACGCCGACATGTACCTGCGGCTGCACGACGCCTACACCGGGCGGTGGAAGAGCGCCTTCAGCCGCGCCCGGTTCAGCCCGCCGACCCCGTACGGCACCCCGGACCCGCTGGAGGAGCTGGTCGCGGACGGTGGCCTGCTGGAGCCGGTGCACCAGATGATGAGCGTGCGCCAGCTCGCCTACGACTTCTTCGAGTCCGCGGAGCTGCGCACCCTGTTCATGCGCGCGGCGACGACCTCCACCGGCGCCTACCCGGACGACGTGATCGGCCTGCAGGGCCTGATCCACGTCCTGGCGCTGACGCTGTCGTTCGAACCGGCGGCGGTCGCCATCGGCGGCTCCCAGGCGATCACCGACGCGCTGGTGCAGGCCGGCCGGCGACGCGGGGTCGAGTACCACACGCACCGGCGCGTCAGCCGGATCCTGGTCCGCGACGGCCGGGCGGTGGGCGCCCGGCTGGCCGACGGGTCGACGGTCGGCGCCGACGTCGCGGTGGTCAGCGGGCTCGGCCTGCCGCAGACGGTGCTGGACCTGCTGGCGCCCGGCGACGTCACGCTGCCGGCGCGCACCGCGCACCGGCTGCGCAACATCCACTTCGACCGCGGCCAGCTGATCTGGGCCAACGTCGCGGTGCACGAGCTGCCGGACTACGCGGCGTTCACCGGCGACCCGAAGGTCGGGCCGCAGCCGCGGCTGCTGTGGGGCCCGAAGGACCCGGACTGGCTGGCCACCCGCTACCAGGCCGAGATCATGACCCGCGGCTACTCACCCCGCGTCTTCGGCTTCACCAGCGCGGACACGATCTGGGACCCGGGCCGCGCGCCCGCGGGAAGGCACCTGATCGGCTTCGAGGAGTTCACCGCGCCGCTGCGGCTGTTCGGCCCCGACCAGTGGCGCCAGATCGAGGCCCAGGTCGCCGAGCTGATCGTGCGGGAGTGGCGGCGCTACGCGCCGAACATGACCCGGGACAACATCGACGGGCTGCACCTGACCATGCCGCGCGACGTCGAGGCCACCCACCCCGACATGGTCGAGGGCGGCTACAGCCAGGGCAGCACGATCGCCAGCCAGCTCGGCCGGTTCCGGCCCATCCCGGAGCTGTCCGGCCTGCGCACGCTGCTGCCCAACCTCTACACCTGCTCGTCGAGCATGCACTCCGGCTCCGGGATCGGCCGGGGCAGCAGCTACAACTGCTGGCGGGTGATGGCGGGGGGGGTAGGGGGGGGCCCCCCCCCCCCCCCCCCCCCCCCCCCCCCCCCCCCCCCCCCGGCCCCCCCCCCCCCCCCCCC
>JADGHD010000019.1 GCA_019689615.1 Frankia sp.
CGACCGCCGCCGCCCTGACCATCACCCGCCCCGGCTCCTACGAGTCCCTCCCCACCCGCTCCGACCTGGCCAACGGCCGCGTGTCCGCCCGCCGTCAGGCAGGACATGGCGTGTGCCGTCCACGGCCCGCTTCGTGATCACCGCGTCTTCGGCCTGTACGCCTCCTGCGGCGAGGGACCTGCCCGGGCGAGCCCGCGGGTCTCGGGAGGAACATGTGCTGGCCCGGCCGCCCAGGCGCCCGGCCGGTGGGCGCCTGGGCGGCGGCGCGCCGGCCGGGCGGGGCGCTCAGGATTCCCTGGCGACCGAGCGCTGGACGACCTCGAACTCCAGCAGCGAGGAGCCGGACGCGACCGGGCGGGCACGTTCGCCGGAGTGCGCGGCCATCGCCGGGCCGTTCAGCCAGGCCTGGAACGACTCCTCGTCGTCCCAGTGCGTCACGACGAAGTAGCGGTTCTCCCCGCGTACCGGCCGCAGCAGCTCGAACGACTGGAAGCCCGGCTGGCCGTCGACGGCGTGCAGGCGGTTGGCGAACCGCTTCTCCAGCTCGGGCCCGGCCCCCTCGGGGACCTCGATGGCGTTGATCTTCACAACGGTCACGCCGCCCAGCGTATGCACGTCGCGCCGGACGGCGAAACCGTTGTCCGGCGCTGTCAGGCGACCGCGCCGGTGGCGCGCAGCTTCGCCGGATCGAGGCCGATCTCGGCCAGGACCGCGTCGGTGTCGGCGCCCGGGTAGGCGTAGCTCATCCCTGGCTCGCCTGGGGTGCGGGAGAACCGCGGCACCGGCGCCACCTCCAGGCCCCGGCCGTCCAGGGTCTCGCGGAACACGCCGCGGGCCTTGTTCGCGGGGTGCTCGTGCGCCTCGTGCAGCCGGTAGACCGGGGCGAAGCAGGCGTCGGTCCCGGCCAGCAGCTCCTCCCACTCCGCCCGGGTGCGGCGGCGGAAGACCTCGGCGAAGATCTCGATCAGCGCCGGCCACTGCTCCCTGTCGTCCCGCTCGGGCAGGGTGGCCGGGTCCAGGCCGAGGCGGTCGAGCAGCTCCGCGTAGAACCTGGGCTCGATGGGCGCGATCGTCACGTACTGGCCGTCGGCGGTCTCGTAGACGTTGTAGACCGGGGAGCCGCCGTCGAAGAAGTTCGTCCCGATGTCGGGCGAGTGCATCCCGCTGCGGGCCATCGCCTGCAGCGGGGCGAACAGCGAGGCGACGCCGTCGCTCATCGCCACGTCGACGACCTGGCCGCGCCCGGAGGTCCTCGCCTCCAGCACGGCGGCGACCACGCCGAGGGCCAGGTGCAGGCCTCCGCCGGCGAAGTCCCCGAGAACCATGAGCAGGGGCACGGGCGGGCCGTGGCGTGGGCCGATCGAGCCGACGGCGCCGGTGATCGCCTCGTAGTTCAGGGAGTGGCCGGCGCTGTGCGCCAGCGGGCCGTCCTGGCCCCAGCCGGTGACCCGGCCGTACACCAGCCGTCGGTTGCGGGCCATCAGGTCGTCCGGGCCGATGCCGAGGCGCTCGCACACCCCGGGCCGGAATCCCTCGACGAACACGTCGGCCGACGCGGCCAGCGAGCGCACCACCTCGACGCCGTCCGGGTTGCGCAGGTCGACGGCGATCGACCGGTGGCCGCGGTCGAAGGCCGAGTACCTGCCCGGTGTGGGCTCCGCCGGCACCTCCGTCACGCGGTGCACTCGGATCACGTCGGCGCCCAGGTCGGCCAGCTTCAGTGTGCCGTAGGGCAGGGCGCCCAGCCCCGCCAGCTCGATCACCCGCAGTCCGGCGAGCGGCCCGCCGCGGGCCCGCCCCGGCGCCGCTTCCTCGGCACCGCCGGTCGGCGTGTCCTGATCAACCCTTTCCGACATTCCTGTAACGCTGCCGCACCCGCCGGGCCGGCGCCATCGTTGCTGATCCAGCGCCCCCAGGACGTGCCTGGCTTCCTGGCAACCGCGGCGATGGACACATCGCGGACAATGGCGGAGGATGCCGGCGCCGACGAAGGCCGCCCGGGAGCCGGCGGAGGTGAGTCGACTGGCCATTCGCGGACGCGGGACACCCCCGCGCGTCCCGGCGTCAGGGCAGACGACGGCGCGGGCCGCCGACGTGCTGGAGCTGCCGGCGACGGCCATGCCCTTCGAGGCGGTGCCCGACGTTGCCGGTCAGGGGCCGGTACCGGCCGGCGCGCTGGTCATGCACGGGCTCACCGGGACGCCGCACAGCGTGCGGGCGTGGGGCGAATCCCTGGCCGCCGCGGGGGTGGCCGTGTCCTGCCCGATGCTTCCCGGGCACGGCACCCGCTGGCAGGACCTGGCCGAAGTTGGCTGGCAGGACTGGTACGACGCTGCCGAGCGGGCCTTCACGGCGCTGCGGGCGCGCTGCGCCGCGGTGTTCGTGATGGGTGTGTCCATGGGCGGCACGCTCGCGCTGCGCCTCGCCGAGGAGCACGGCAGCGAGGTGGCCGGGGTGGTCGCGGTGAACCCGCCGCTGGGGCGGCTCCGCCGCGGATCGGCCCTCGTTCCCTACCTGGTGCGGCTGGTGCCATCTGTAAAGGCGTCCCCGCTCGGCCGGCGGTACTGGGGACCGCGGTACAGCGACATCAAGGCGCCCGGGGTGCACGACATCGGCTACGAGCGGCTCCCGCTGCGCGCGGCCGCCGCCCTCGACGAACTGAGCGCCATCACGCTGCGGGACCTGAACCGCGTCGTAGCCCCGGTGCTTGCCTTTCACAGCGTCACCGACCACATGATCAGCGCCCAGACCGGCGCACGCCTGCTCGCCGGCCTCACCAACGCGCCCGCGATCAGCCAGACGCCGCTGGTCGACAGCTACCACGCCGCCACCCTCGACAACGAGAAGGAGTACATCTTCGCCGAGACGTTCGACTTCGTCCGGCGGCACTCCGCCGCGCCGGCCTGGCCGACCAGGACCGGACAGCGGCAGCCCCAGCCACCACGCCAGCCACCGGTGCCCAATGGGCGCCAACAATGATCATCAGTGCCCGGCAGGCACGACGCGTGAGCAGTTGAGGAGCCGAGGGCCACGATGGGCCGGATACTCGTTGTCACCTGGAACGGCGGCGGGAACGTGCCGCCCGCCCTGAGCCTCGCGCACGAGCTGCACCAGCGCGGCCACGACGTCCGGGTCCTCGCCCAGGCCGAGCAGCGGGCGGCGGTCGAGCGGCTCGGCGTTCGTTTCGAGGCCCACCAGCGGGCCGCCCGGCACCAGCCGCTGGAACGGCTGGGCTTCGCCCGCTGGACGGTGGAGTACCTGCGGCTGTTCACCGACCCGGGCGTGGGCGTCGACGTGGCGGCGAGCCTGGACCGTGAGCCGGCTGACGTGGCCATCGTCGACGCCATGCTGCTCCCGGCGCTGCGCGCGGCCCGCAGCCGGGGAACGCGGCAGGTGGTGCTCAACCACACGCTGTACAGCTACATGACCGGCAGCTGGGCCCGCGGGGCCGGACTCGTGACCCGGCTGCGCGGCATGTCCCCCCATGCGCTGTGGGCGGCGGCTGACCGGGTGCTCGCGCCCTCGGTCGCCGCGCTCGAGCCGCAGCCGGTCCGTGCGGGCAACGTGCGGCTGACCGGCCCGATCTGGCCGGTCGGGGTGTCCCCCGTCCCGCACACCGGTCGCGACCGGGTCCTGGTGAGCCTGAGCTCGATCTTCTACCACGGGCAGGCCGACGCCCTGCGCTCGATCCTGGCGGCGGTGGCCGACCTGCCGGCGTCGGTGGTGCTGACGACCGGCCGTTCGCTGCGCCCGGAGGAGCTCGACGTGCCGCCCAACGTCGAGGCGCACGGCTTCCTCCCGCACGGCGAGATCATGCCGACGGTGAGCATGATCGTCGGACACGGCGGCTACGGCACGACGACCCAGGCGCTCGCGCACGATCTGCCGATGGTCGTGCTGCCGGTGTCGGGCCTCGGCGATCAGCGGTACGTCGGCGCGGCCGTGGCCAGGACCGGTGCCGGGGTCATACCCGGCCGGCGCGCGGGGACCGCGCAGATCCGCGACGCGATCGCCCGGATGCTCGCCGACGGGCCGCATCGCGACGCCGCTGCCCAACTCGGCGCCCAGCTGCGCGCCGCCGACGGCCCCGCAACCGCCGCCCGGGAGGTCGAGGAGCTCCTCCCCCGCCCGCGCGTGCTCGCGGTGGACGGCCTGGGCCGGCCGTCGGCGCCCGACCAGCCGTAACCGCAGGCCTTGGCCCGCGTGCCCTGCCTGGGCCGTCCCTGTGCCTCGTTCCTCTGGCACCTCGGCAGTGTCCGGTAATGAAGGGTGGTTGCTGGTGGCGGATACCCAGCTGGTCATGGGGGCCAGCGGCTTCCTCGGTTCGCATGTCACCCGCCAGCTAGTGGCGCGGGGCGACGACGTCGCGGTGTGGACGCGCCGGTCCAGCTCGACCAGGCCGTTCGCCGACCTGCCGGTGCGGCATCTGGTCGGCGAGCTCACCGACGACGCGGCGTTGGCCGAGGCGATGCGCGGCGTGGACACCGTCTACTACTGCGTCGTCGACGCGCGGCCATGGTTACGCGACCCGGCGCCGCTGTTCGCCACGAACGTCGACGGGTTGCGGCACGCGCTGGACGCGGCGCTCGCGGCACAGGTGCGGCGGTTCGTCTTCTGCAGCACCGTCGGCACGATCGGGCTGGCGCCGGACGGCGGGCCGGCGAACGAGGACCATCCACACACCTGGAAGCACCTCGGCGGCTCCTACATCGAGACGCGGATCGCCGCCGAGGACCTCGTCCTGCGCTACCACCGGGAGCACGGCCTGCCGGCGGTCGTGATGTGCGTGTCGACGACCTACGGCGCGCCCGACTTCGGCTCGCCGCACGGCCGCATGGTCGCCGACGCCGCCCTGGGCAGGCTCCGGGCGTACTTCGGCAGCAACGCAGCCATGGAGGTCGTCGGGGTCGCCGACGCCGCCCGCGCGTTCCTGCTCGCCGCCCAGAAGGGGCGGCCCGGTGAGCGCTACATCATCAGCGAGCGGTACATGACCTGGAAGGAGCTGGTGATGACGGCCGCCGAGGCGGTCGGCGCGAGGCCGCCCCGCTTCGCGATCCCGGTACCGGTGCTGAAGGTGATGGGCCGGGTGGGCGACGTCGCCGGGCGGGTCCTACGCCGCGACGTGGTGATGAACAGCGTCAGCGTGCGGCTCATGCACTTCATGCCGCCGCTCGACCACGGCAAGGCCACCAGGGAACTCGGCTGGGAGCCGTCCCCCACCACCGAGGCGATCCGCGAGGCCGCCCGGTACTACGTCGAGGAGCACCGCAAGACCAGCAGCAGCGGCGGCTGAGCCCAGGCCCCGGGCCCGCCGGTTCACTCCGTCGCGACACCAGGATCCCGCCGACAGGCAGCGCCAGCGTCCTCACGCACTCCACGGCGACGTAGGCGTGGTGGGCGTGCGAGCACGTCAGGAGGAGTGGCCGTGCGCTCCGTTGGCGGAGGGGCGGTAGCGCCAGTAGCCGCAGAAGCCAATGCGCTGCTTGGGCAGGCCGCGCTCGTTGAGCAGGTGCTTGCGCACCGCCGAGACCACCGACTGTTCGCCGACGACGAACGCGTAGCTCTGGCCTGCGGCGGGCAGGTCCGCGGCGGTGACGGCGGCCCGCATCAGCTCGCCGGCGCGGGCCTGCCCGGAGCCGGCGCGGTTGAGCCAGTGCACCCGCATGCCGGCCGGGGGGTCGAGCTCCTGGGCGTCGGCCGGCTCGGGGATCTCCAGGTAGGCCTCGCCGCGGGCGTCGCGCGGCATCCCGGCCAGGATGTTGGCCATGGCCGGCAGGCCGCTCTCGTCGCAGGCGAGCAGGGTCCACGAGGTGTCGGTCGGCGGGGCGTACATCGTGCCTTCGTCGAGGATGGCGACCGGGCCGCCGGGGGCGACCCTGCGGGCCCAGGCGGACGCGAAGCCGCCCTCGTGGGTGAGGACGTCGATGTCGATCTCCGCCGGCTCGGGACGGTAGGCGCGCACGGTGTAGTTGCGAACCACCGGGCGGGCCTTCTTCGGCATCGACAGGTAGTGCAGGTAGCCGGCGACGCCGAAGCTGTCCGGCCGGCGCAGCTCGCGCTGGCCCTCGCGCGGCAGGAACAGCCGGAACCACTGGTCGAACCCCACCGGCCGGAACCGGCGCAGCTCGTCACCGCCGATCGTGACCCGCACGGTGTGCGGGGTGAGCCGGCAGGTGCGCACGACCTCGGCCGACAGCACCTCCCGCTCCGCCGGCTTGGTCGTCCTGCTGTTCACGGCCATCGACGCCCGCTCCCACCATTAGGTAAGCCTTACCTTCAGTGCGGCGGCATCTCACCACAAACCGGCACCGACGAGCAATCATGGCGGGTCACCGGCCGTCGGTGATCTGATCGACGTGGACGCCCGGGGCAGCTGACCGGGACAGGCGCGTTCCGGGCCGCCCGGGCCCGGGCCGAGGCGAAGGAGGCGTGTCGGTGGGCCGCTTCGACGGGAAGGTCGTTCTGATCACCGGTGGGGCTCGCGGGCAGGGCCGGTCACACGCCCTGCGGTTCGCAGCCGAGGGCGCGGACGTGGCGGTGCTCGACGTGCCGGCCCGGCCGCCGGCGTCGGTCGTGTACCCGCTGGGGAGCGCCGAGGAGCTGGCGGAGACGGCGAAGGCGGTCGAGGAGCTCGGCCGGCGCGCCGTCGCGATCACCGCGGACGTGCGCGACCCGGCGCAGCTGACCGACGCGGTCGCGCGGACCGTCGACGAGCTGGGCCCGCTCGACTTCTGCCTGGCCAACGCCGCGGTGCTCAGCCGTGGGCTGATCGCCGAGATGGACGACCAGACCTGGCGCGACGTCATCGACGTCAACCTGACCGGCGTCTTCAACACGATCCGCGCGGTCCTGCCCGGCATGATCGAGCAGCGGCACGGCCGGATCGTGGCCACCGCCTCGCTCGCCGCCCGGTCCGGGTTCCCGTACCTCGGGCACTACGCGGCGGCAAAGTGGGGCGTCATCGGGCTCGTGAAGACGGTCGCGCTGGAGGTCGCCCAGTACGGCATCACCGTGAACGCGGTGCTGCCGACGTCGGTGGACACCCCGATGATCACAAGCCCGGAGATCCTGCGGTCGATGCTGCCGGACGTGGAGAACCCGACGCGCGAGGACGCCGCGCGCGCGTTCGGCAGCTCGAACGCGATTCCGGTCCCCTGGGTCGAGCCGGCGGACGTCTCCGGCGCGATGGCCTACCTGTGCTCCGACGACGCCCGCTACGTCACCGGCGAGTGCCTCACCGTGACGGCGGGCGCGATCGCCCGCAACTCGGCCTGAACCGCGGCCTCGGCGCCGGCCAGCCCCCTCCGGCTGGCCGGCCACCTCGGCCGGCCGCATCGCCGCCAGCCAACCCGGCTCACCAGGTCTGGCCGGCCGCCTCGGCCAACCGAGTCGCCGCCGGCCAACCCGGCTCACCAGGCCTGCCGCCCATGGCGGGCCATGTCACGGTCAGCTGGCGGGGCACGACCTGGCACCCGCGAACGTCGGCGGACTCGGCAGCCCACGCCCGGTCCGCGCGCCGGCCGCCCGGACCGGGCGAGTCAGGCCGGCTCGGCTGCCGGCCTACCTGGGGGCGAAGCGCTGGCCGGCGTCGAGACGGATCGTGCCGCCATTGAGCATCGGGTTCTCGATGATCGCCAGCGCCAGCTTGGCGTACTCCTCGGGCCGGCCGAGACGCTTCGGGAACGCGGCGTCCTTGGTCAGCGCCTTGGCGAAGTCGTCGGGGATGCCCTGGGTGATGCCGGTGGCGAACAGGCTCGGCGCGATCGCGTTCACCCGGATGCCGAAGCTGCCCAGGTCCCGGGCCATGGTCAGGGACATCCCGGCGATGCCGGCCTTGGCCGCGGTGTAGGCGACCTGGCCGATCTGGCCCTCGAAGGCGGCGATCGACGCGGTGTTGATGATGACGCCGCGCTCGTCGTCCTCCGGCTCGTTGTCCTTCATCGCCCAGGCCTGCAGCCGGTTGAGGTTGAAGGTGCCGATCAGGTTCAGCTCGACGACGTTGCGGAACTCGTCGATCGGGTGCGGGCCCTCCTTGGTGAGCGTCCGCTTGGCGATCCCGCCGCCGGCCGTGTTGACGGCGATGTGCAGCCCGCCGAGGGCCCCGATCGCCTCGGCGACGGCGGCCTCGGTCGCCGCGGTGTCCGTGATGTCGACCGGGTGGAACGTCGCGCCCATCGCGGCCGCGACCTCGGAGCCCGCCGACTTCGGCAGGTCGAGGATCGCGACGCTCGCGCCCCGGTCGCGCAGCAGCTGCGCCGTCGCGCGGGCCATCCCCGAGGCGCCCCCGACCACCATTGCCTTCTTGCCCGCGACCTCCATCAACCCGTCCTTCCGTGTGTCCAGGGTGAGCGTCGTGCCTGGCCGGCACTCCATTTTCCGCAACAAACGGTACTGAGAAATCGCGCGGCGGGCATCCGGTCCGACGCGGCGCTGGTCACGGCTCCGCGTCAGGCGACCGAGGTCATGGGACCCGGTAGCCGCCGCGGGTGAGCAGGCGGACCGGGTCGGTCACCCCGTCCCAGGCCGCGCAGGTGGCCGCGATGCCCGCGACCTGCTGCAGGAGGACGTCAGTGTGCTCGACGACCTCGGTGACGAAGCCGAAGTCGGCCAGCGTGTCGATGAAGCCCACCCGCATGCCGTCGGCGGAGGTCAGCTCGCACGCCAGCTCGTAGCCCTGCTCCTGGTAGAAGGCGATCTTTCCGGCGTAGTCCCGGGTGACGGTGCACACCTGGTGCAGGCCGGCGCCGCCGGTGAGCACGAGCTCGCGGAAGATGCTCGGCCGGTCGCAGTGCTGCTTGATCAGCTCGATCTGCACCGGTCCGGCCTGGGCCACGGCGACCTGCAGGGTGACCCCGGTCGCGGCGCCGCGGTAGGTGCACTTCTGCTCTATCGGCGGCAGGACGTGGAACGGGCCGACGCGGAACACCCGCGCCCAGCGGGCCGCGGCGGCCAACAGGTCGTCCACCAGGAAGCCGAGCTGGAAGAAGCGGAACTCGCCCTCGGGCCACGGCTGTTCGAACAGCGGGTGGGCTGGTGCGTCGGTCATCGGGCAGCCGCCTCCATCGGTCGGACGAGTACCTCCTGGGTGACGCTGGCCACCAGGGCGCCGTCGGCGTCGTGGATCGACCCGCGGACCAGGCCGCGGTGGCCGGAGACGGCGACGGTCTGCAGGGTGTGCCGGTGCCAGCGGTCGAACCGGACCGGCCGGTGCAGCCAGATGGCGTGGTCGAGGCTGGCGGCGCCGGCGTAGTCCGGGGTGGCTCCTTCGGGGTAGGAGCGGAAGGCCATGTCGAGCATGAAGTAGTCGCTGGCGTAGGTCAGCAGCGCCGCGTGCAGCCGCGGGTCGTCGCCGACCTCGCGGGGCAGCCGCATCCAGTGCGTGCGCGGGCCCGCGGCCGGCTGCCCGCCCATGAAGACGACCGGCTCGGCCAGCCGCAGCTCCAGCGGCGGTGGCTGGTCGATCCACGGGCGGGCGTGCGGCGCCAGGTGGGGCGGGGCCTTGGCCGCCCAGTCCTGCAGCAGCGGGAGCAGCTCCGGCTCCGCCGTGTCGGCCGGCAGGGCCGCCGGCGCCGCCTCGGGCCCTGGCCCGTTGGCGTGGAACGAGGCGATCGCGACCAGCAGCACCCGTTCGCCCTGCTGGACGCTCACCCGCCGGGTCGCCAGCGAGCGGCCGTCACGCACCCGCTCGACCACCAGCTCCACGTCCACGCCGGGCCTGCCGGCCTGCACGAAGCTGGCGTGCAAGGAGCTCGGGGCCTTGCCGTCGACGGTCGCCGCGGCGGCCACCAGGGCCTGGCCGAGCGACTGCCCGCCGAACACGCGGTGGAAGCGGGCCGGCTCGGAGCGGACCCGGAACCGGTCGACGCGGGTGGCGGCGGGCCCCGGTCCTCCTCCTTCGGCCTGTGGCTCGAGGTCGAACGCCGCCAGCAAACCGTCGAGGGAGCCCAGGATCGCCTGGCGCAGAGCTGGGTCGATGCTCACGCGGCTCATCACACCATCGGCCCGGTGCGTGGATCCAATATTCGCGGGCGGCCCCCGCATCGCTGGCCCGTATACATGATCCAAAGTAGGCTCGCCTACTCGAGGAACAGGGCCGTTACCTGCGAGGAGACGACGGGCGTGTTAAGCGGGGAGAAAATACTGATCACCGGGCCAGCTGGGCGGATCGCGTTCGGGCTGGCCCGTTCGCTTGCGCCGCACAACGAGGTCTGGGGGGTCGCCCGCTTCTCCGATCCGTCGACCCGCGAGAAGGTCGAGGCGCTCGGGGTCACCACCCGTGTCGTCGACATCGCTGACGGCTCATTCGACGAGCTGCCGACGGACTTCACCATCCTGTTACACCTCGCCGCCGATTTCAGCGCCAACGACTACGAGCGCGCGATCCGGGTGAACGCGGAGGGGACCGGGCGGCTGCTGGAGCACTGCCGGTCCGCCAAGCGGGCGCTCGTCATGTCGACCATCACGACCTACAAACCGCACCCAGACCCCTGGCACGCGTTCCGCGAGACCGACCCGCTCGGAGACGCGATGGCGCCACCTTCGGCGCCCTACTCGATCTCAAAGATCGCCCAGGAGGCGGTCGCCCGGTACTGTGCCCGCTCCTTCAACCTGCCGGTGACCATCGCCCGGATGTGCGCCGCCTACAGCGACCAGGGCGGCCTGCCGATGTGGCACCTGGCGGCCATCGCCAAGGGCGAGCCCGTGCGCACCCGCTGGGACCCGATGCCCTACAGCCCCATCCACGACGACGACATCTGCGCCCAGCTCGAGCCGCTCCTCGACGCGGCGTCCGTGCCGGCGACGATCGTCAACTGGGGCGGCGACGAGCCGGTGAGCGTGCAGGAGTGGTCGGCGTACTTCGGCGAGCTGCTCGGCGTCACGCCGACCGTGGAGGTCACGCCGATCCCCGGCGCCTCGATCGGCTCGGTCGCCGACCACGCCAGGCGCGCCTCGATCACCGGGCCCTGCCGGGTCGGCTGGCGGGAGGGCTTCCTGCGGGTCGCTCGTGAGCTCTACCCCGACCGGATCAGGCAGGCGGCCCCCGCGGGCGGCGAGACGGAGAGGAGCTGAGGGATGGCAGGGCGGCGCTACCCCACCAGCGAGGTCCTGCTGGAGCAGGCCGTCGAGGAGTCGGGCGGCCTGACCGACTTCGGCGCCGGCGACTTCCGCGAGGGCCTGGACGTGTTGCTCGACAGCCTCGAGCGGGACGGCGACCTGGACCCGGCGGCCGACGAGGGCGTCGTCGCGGTCTTCCGCCGACGGCTGGTGAACCGGCTGCAGATCGAGGCCTGGTACCGCGAGCACCCGGAGATCGAGGACCTGCCGGTGCGCGGGCCGGTGGACGTCAACGGCCTGCCGCGGACCGGTACCACGGCGCTGGCGAACATGCTCTCGCTCGACCCGCAGTTGCGCGGGCTGCGCGGCTGGGAGCAGTCACAGCCCTGCCCACCGCCGGAGCTGGCGACCGAGCACACCGACCCGCGCCGGCTCGCGCTGGTCGAGGAGTACGAGGAGACGCCGGCCCACCTCAAGGCCATGCACCTCTACGACGCCGACGCGACCATGGAGGACAGCGAGATCCTCGGCATGTCCTTCCACGGCCAGCAGATGACCCTGCCGGTCTACGGCTACCACGCCTGGTGGCGCCGATCCGACCTGACCCAGACCTTCTGGCACCACCGGCGGGCCATCAAGCTGCTGCAGTCGCGCCGTCCGCCGGACCTGTGGCTGTTCAAGGCGCCGCATCACAAGTTCCACCTGGAGCACCTGGCGGCGGCCTACCCGGACGTCAGGTTCGTGATGACCCACCGGGACCCGGGCAAGTCGGTGCCGTCCTACGCCAGCATCGTCTCGGCGATCCTGCCGCCGGCCGCCGGTGAGCGCGACCTGAAGCGGCTCGGCCGGGAGATCAGCGTGCACCTGCGCGAGGGCATGGAGAACGCCATCGCCGCCCGCGACCGCCTCGGCGAGGACCGGTTCCTCGACATCCACCACCGGGAGCTGGTCAGCGACCCGATGGGCACGATACGGCGGGTCTACGAGTTCCTCGGCCTGGAACTGACGGAGGCCGTCGAGAAGTCGCTCGCCGACTGGCAGCAGGCCAACCGGTCCGGCGCCCACGGCCAGCACCGCTACACCGCGGAGCAGTTCGGGCTGAACGCCGACCAGATTCGCGAGGAGTACGCGTTCTACATCGAGCGCTTCGGCGTCGAGGTCGAGCGCAAGGACCGCCACTAAGGAGACCGGGACGATGAGTCTGCCCACCTGGGCTGAGCAGATGAAGGCCCTCCACGGTGTCGCCGACGCCCTGATCGCCCAGTGGCGGCCGGACGGCGCGACCGAGGCCGAGACGCAGGACATGAACAAGCTCGCGTTCTCGATCCTCGCCAGCGGCTACCTGTGCCGGGTGTACACCGACGCCCGCCGTCCGGTGTTCATGCCGCTGTGGAACTACGCGTTCAACCAGGGCGGCCCAGACCCGGACTACGTCTACTCGACGACCGAGGTCGACCCCAACGGCGTCTACGAGATCTCCGGCTTCCGCGGCACCACCCGGTTCGTCGAGATCACCCAGCAGGGCTTCGACATGCTCAGCCCGGACAACAGCGCCGGCGGCCCGGCCCCGGCCACCCACGACCTCGACGACCTGACGCTCGGGGAGGACGGCTCGTTCCGGGTCATCCTGTCCGCGCAGCGGCCGGAGGGCCACACCGGTGACTGGTGGCAGCTCGCGCCGACCACCAGGCGCCTGCTGATGCGCAAGTGCTCCTGCGACTGGATCAACGAGGTCGACGCCCGGGTCGCGATCAACCGGCTCGATGACCCCGGCGAGGACATGACCCCGCAGGAGACCGCCCGCCGGTTCGCCGACATGGCCGCCTGGGTCGAGGGCATGATCTCCTTCGACATGCAGCTGGTGCGCTACTACCGCGAGCACCACGGGGTCAACGCGCTGGTGCGGTCGAAGAAGATCGACGAGATGGGCGGCCTGCCGCAGCAGGTCTACTACGACGGCATCCACGAGATCACCGACGACGAGGCGCTGATCATCGAGACCGAGCTGCCGAGGTCCTGCCGCTACTGGCAGGCGCTCGTCGCCGACGACCGGTTCTGCACGGTGGACTGGGTCAACCGCCAGTCCAGCATCAACGACGCGCAGGCCCGAATCGACAGCGACGGGAGGTTCCGCGCCGTCATCTCCCGCCGTGACCCCGGCATCCCCAACTGGCTGGACAAGGCCGACTACCCGTGGGGCGTCATCCAGATGCGCTGGAACCGCGCCAGCGACCACCCGGACCCCACGATCAGGAAGGTCCCGTTCGACGAGATCCGCAAGCACCTGCCCGCCGACACCCCGGTGGTCACGCCGCAGGAGCGGGCGGAGCAGCTGCGCCGGCGGCGCGAGGGTGCCCAGCTCCGCCGGATCTGGTAAGGCCCGGCTCCGCGGTTCTGGAACGCGGCCGGCCAAGGGGTGCCCGGCCGCCGCCGGCTACTGCGGCGGGGCGTAGTGATGGCTCAGGTTACCGACGAGGTGCTGGCGGTCGCGCCGCTCGGTGAACCGCCAGCGGCCGTCGACGCGGGCGAACGTGTCCTCGTGCCGGCTGGCCGCGATCACCTGCAGGGGCAGGCCGGGGCAGGCCTGCAGCACCGTCACGTAGGTGGAGGCGGTCGCGGTGTCGCTGCCGTCCTCGTGCCGGATGTCGACGTTGGTGATCACGTGGTGGGTCCGCGGCGTGCCGTCGTCGTAGATCCGCACGCCCGAGGCCCACAGCGCGCGCAGCCGGTCGTGGCCCTCGTGGACGGTCCCGTCGCCGGAGACCACCCGCGCGTGCTGGAACAGGTCGGCGATGGCGTCGAAGTCACCGGCGTCGATGAACCGGGCGTAGGAGTGGATGAGGCCCTGGATCTCGCGGATGTCGCGCTCGCTCATCACCGTGCTCCTCAGCTGATGCCGATGGCGTCACCGGCCATCGCCCCGCCGTCGACCAGGAACTCGGCTCCCGTGCAGTAGGAGCTGCGGTCGCAGACCAGGAAGGCCACCATCTCGGCGACCTCGGCGGGGCGGCCGATGCGCGGGATCGGCAGCGCGGCGAAGACCGCGTCCCGGTCGACGTTGGCGAACTCCGGGCCGTTGACCATCGGGGTGTCGATGGTGCCGGGGTGGACCGAGTTCACCCGGATCCCGTACCGGCCGAGCTCCAGGGCAGCGCTCTTGGTCATCCCGCGGATCGCCCACTTCGACGCGACGTAGCCGATCACGCCCGGGACGCCCTCGATGCCGGCGGTCGAGGACACGTTGACGATGGAGCCGCCGCCGGCGGCGCGCAGCGGGGCGACCGCCGCCCGCATCCCCAGGAAGCAGCCCACCTGGTTGACCTGGATGACCGCGTTGTAGTCGGCCAGGTCCGTGGTCTCGATCAGCCCGGTACGCACGATCCCGGCGTTGTTGACGAGGGCGTCCAGCCGGCCGTAGGCGCTGACCGCGGTGTCGACCGCGGCCGCCCACTGGTCGGGGTCGGTGACGTCGAGGCGGACGTAGCGGGCGGCCTCGCCGATCTCGTCGGCGACGGCCCTGCCCTCGTCGTCGAGGACGTCGCCGAGCACGACCCGCGCGCCGCGCGCGGCCAGCAGCCGTGCCTCCGCCGCGCCCTGCCCGCGGGCGGCGCCGGAGATCAGGACGACCTTGCCCTCGACCCCCTCGCCGCCCGTGGCGCCCGGCGCCGTCACGCGGGCTCCCCGCTCGGGGCCTGTGCGGCGAACCGGTTGCCCGGCACGCCCCACCAGCTCGGCCGGGGGACGCCCTCCGGCCAGGCGCCGTCGAGCCAGACCAGGCCGGCGACGTACTCGGTCAGCCGCCAGCCGGCCTCGGTGCGGGCGAACCGGCAGTCGTAGTAGCCGCCGTCGGCGAGCAGGGTCTCACCGCCGTTGCCGTCGAGGGTGGCCATCTGGGTGAAGACGTACGCGCGCCCGGTGGCGGTGTCGCCGTCGAGGCGGATGTCGACGTTGGTGATGTAGTGCTGGATGGCGACGAAGATCGACAGGGACTCGCGCAGGTAGTCGACGATGTCGGGGTAGCTGGCCCGGACGCCGCCGTTGCGGGTGAAGTCGACCACCGCGCCGTCGACGAACACCTCGGCCAGCCGGTCCCAGTCACGGGCGTCGACGGCGTGGGTGTAGCGGGTGAGTACCTCCTGGATCTCGAGGCGGTCGGCGGCCGCCTCGGCCCGGCTGGATGTCATGGTGGGCTCCTGGTTGTGGGTGCTGTCGGGCTCGCGGGACGCGGTGACGGACGGGGCTACCGGCGACGGGGCGGGCTCAGGTGATCGTGTAGCCGCCGTCGACGGGCAGCGCGGCGCCGACGACGAACGAGGCGGCGCCGGAGAGCAGCCACAGGACGGCCTCGGCGATCTCGTCGGCCTCGGCGATCCGGCCGATCGGGTGCAGCGCCGCGACCTGGGCCTCGGCCTCGGCGCTGCCCTGCATCCAGTCCTCGACCATCCGCGAACGGGCGGTGCCGGGGCAGATCGCGTTGATCCGGATGCCCTGGCCGATGTACTCCAGCGCCGCGGTGCGGGTGAGGCCGATGACGCCGTGCTTGGCCGCGACGTAGTTCGCCATGCCGGGGAAGCCGATCAGCCCGGCGCCGGACGACGTGTTGACGATCGCGCCGCCGCCGCGGGCGAGCATGGCCGGGATCTCGTACTTCATCCCGTAGAACACGCCGGAGAGCATGACCGCGATGCCGCGCTCCCAGACCTCGTCCGGCATGTCGGCGATGTTGGCGCCGGCGCCGACGATGCCCGCGTTGTTGTGGGCGTAGTCGAGCCCGCCGTACCGGCGGACCGTGAAGTCCACCATCTCCTTCACCGAGGCCGAGTCGGCGACGTCGGTACGGATCGCGGCGGCCTCGCCGCCGGCCTCGGTGATGAGCCGGACCGTCTCCTCGGTTTCGGCCAGGTCGATGTCGGCGACCACGACGCTGGCACCGGCGGCCGCGAGCTTGCGGGCGGTGGCGCGGCCGATGCCGCCGGCGGCGCCGGTGACGAGGGCGACCTTGCCCTCGAAGTCGTAACGGATCATCTGTTCTCCTGGATGGGTGGACGGGGCCGGCTGACGCGCCGGCCGGCCGGGCCGGGCGTCAGCCGAGGTAGGCCTGGCGGACGAGCGGGTCGCGGACGATCTCCTCCGGGGTGCCGGTGGCGATCACGCGGCCCAGGTCCAGCACGACCACGCGCTGGCAGTGCTCGAGGACGAACGGGATGTCGTGCTCGACCAGCACGACGCCGCAGCGGGACTGGGCGCGCACCCGCGCGACCGCGGCGGCGAGCAGGCTGGCCCCGGTGTCGCCCAGCCCCGAGGTCGGCTCGTCGAGCAGCAGCACGGTCGGGTTGTCGACCACCGCCCGGGCCAGCTCCAGCAGCCTGGCCTGGCCGATCGGCAGGGCGGCGGCGTAGTCGTCGCGGTGGTCGGTCAGCCCGCACAGCTCCAGCACCTCCTCGGCCCGCCGCCGCCTGGCGCGCTGGACGGGCAGCCGGCTGGACAGCCCCAGCAGGTCGGCGACGACGCCCCCGGTGCCACCGCGCCACTCGAGCGCGGCGACCAGGTTGTCGAGGACGGTCAGCCCACCGAAGACCTGCTGGCGCTGGAACGTGCGGCGCAGGCCGTGCCTGGCGCGCCAGGTGGCCGAGCGGCGGGTGACGTCGACGCCGCCGAGCCAGATCCGGCCGCCCGTCGGTGCGCGCAGGCCGGAGGTGGTGTCGAACAGCGTCGTCTTCCCGGCGCCGTTCGGGCCGATCACGCCCACGACCTCGTCGCGGTGCACGGTCAGGGAGACGCCGTCGAGGCCGGTGATTCCACCGAAACGGACCGTGATCCCCTCGACGCGCAGCGCCTCATCGGTGGCGGTCATGGCGCTCCTTGCAGGTAGGCCTCGGCGAGCGTCTCGTGGTCGACGTCGGCAGCCCGCCGCGACCACACGACCTGGCCGAGGTCGAGGAAGGCCACCTGGTCGGCGAGGTCGAGCACGTGGCGGGCCTTCTCCTCGACGACGAGGACGGCCGTGCCGGCGGCGCGCAGCTCGGCGAACAGGTCAAGGACGGCCGCGGAGACGCGGGGGGCCAGCCCCAGGCAGGGCTCGTCGGCGACCAGGACCCGGGGCGGGTGCAGCAGCAGCGGCGCGAGCGCGAGCAGCTGCTGCTCGCCGCCCGACAGGTTGCCGGCGGCCAGCCGGCGGCGGGCCGCGAGCGCCGGGAACCGGTCGAACACGGCTTCGAGGTCCGCCGCGCCGTCACGGCCGCCCTTCGGCAGGGCCAGCGCGAGGTTCTCGGTCACCGTCAGCCCCGGGAAGATGCCCCGCGACTCCGGCGCGAACGCGAGCCCACGGGCGGCCCGCCGGTAGGCCGGCAGGGAGGTGATGTCCTCCCCGCCCAGGTAGACGCGGCCAGCCGTGGGCGCCCCCCCGCCCGCGATGACCGCGCACAGCGTGGACTTCCCGGCGCCGTTGGCGCCGAGCAGCACGGTCACGGCCGCCTCCTGGACGGTGAGACTGACCGCGCGCAGCACACCGACCGCGCCATACCCGGCGCTGACCCCGCTCAGCCGCAGCGCGGCGCCGCTGCCCTCGCCCTCGACCTCGCCCTCGCGCTCGCGCTGGTCGCCGCCGGGGCGGTCGCCGGACACGGTCGCGACGGCGGGCGGCGCGGTGGTCGCCGCGGCTGGCGCGGTGGCCGCCGCGGCTGGGGCGGCGGGCGCGGCGGTGGCCGCGGTCGGCGCGGCGGCGTCGGTGGCCGCCGGCGCGGGCGCCGCGGCCGCCCGGGTGGACAGGCGCCGGCGCAGCCGGGCGAGGCCGCCGCTGACCGCCGTGACGATGCCGTCGGGCGCGGTCGCGAGCTGGATCGCGCCCAGGCCGAACAGGATGTCGCGCAGCCGGGTCGACTCGGTGACGTGCGAGAGGATCTCGGGGCTGGCGGCGAGGAACAGCCCGGCGACGACGGCGCCGGCCGGCCGGCGGACCCCGAACAGGACGACGATGGCGAGCCAGGTCAGCCCGGTCATCGCGCCGATGCTGGTGTGGGTGATGCTGCGGCTGACGGTGGCGAGCATGATCCCGCCGAGGCCCGCGACCGCCGCCGAGAGCGTGAAGATCCGCAGCTTGGCCTGGGCCACCGAGATGCCGACCGACGTCGCCGCGGCGGGTGCCGAGCGGACCGCGGTGACCGAGTGCCCCGACGGCGAGCGGCGCAGCGCCCCGACCGCGGCACAGACCGCGGCGACGAGGACCAGCAGCAGGCCGGCGAGGTTGTGGTTGTCCTCCAGCCGCAGCCCGAGCAGCGTGGGGCGGGGCACCGACCAGCCGTAGTCGCCGTTGCTGAGCGCCTTCCAGGGGAACAGCACGGTGTCGCCGACCAGCGCCAGCGCCAGGGTGGCCAGCGCGAGGGCGAGCCCACCCAGGCGCAGCGCCGGCAGCGCGACGACCGCGCCGAGCACGGCGGCGGCGGCCACGCCCACCAGCGCCGCGAGCACGAACGGCACGTCGTTGTGCAGGCACAGGCCGAAGATGAGCGCCGCGAAGGTGACGAACGTGGCCTGGGCCAGGCTGACCATCCCGCCAAGCCCCGTGACCAGCACGAACGACAGGAAGATCAGGCAGTAGGCGAGCCCCTGCACGGTCAGGCTCAGCCAGTAGGCGTCGGCGCCGAACTGGGAGAAGAGGTAGAGCGCGACCCCGGCGACGGTCCAGGGGGCGTAGCGCCGCCACGCGGGCAGCCCGGCGAAATGGTCCGGTGGCAGGCGCACCTCGGCGACCGAGCCGGCGACCCGCCCCCGGTCGCGGGCCAGGTAGAACAGCCCGACGAAAAGCAGCATGTACGGCACGGCCGAGGCGGCACCGGGGATCGAGTCCGCGAAGTCCGCGTAGCCGGAGAACATGCTCTGGGCGACGCCGAGCACCAGGCCGCCGACGAAGGCCAGCGGCATGGACCGCAGGCTGCCGAGGACCGCCGCGGCGGCGCCGACCGCGACGAGCCCGGTGTAGGAGTCGGGGGTCAGGCTGAAGAACGGCGCGCCGATGACCCCGGTGAACCCGGCGAGCGCGAAGCTGCCCAGCACCACCCAGCGGGAGGTGGCCCTGGTGTCCACCCCGCGGTACTCGGCCAGCTGCCGCCGGTCCACCGTCGCCCGGATGCGCAGCCCGAGCTGGGACCGGCGCAGCAGCACCCACAGCCCCGCCGCGATGACGGCGGTGGAGCCGAGCACGATCACCTGGTTCGAGTCGATGTACAGCCAGCTGGTCAGGTGCCAGATGTGCTTGGGGCTGGGCCCGATCCCCGGCGGGTAGGTGATGTTGTCGCCGCGCGGGATGTCGGCGCCGAACGTGTCCACCGCCGTCTCGACGATGAACAGGGCCAGCGCCGGCAGTGCGATCAGCAGGCCCACCGTCGCCACGATCTTGGTGGCGTCGTCGGCGTCGCGCAGCGGCCGGAACAGCGCCGCGTCGACCGCCAGTCCCAGCAGCGGCGCGACGACCAGGACCGAGACCACGACGCCCACCGGGACCGGCCAGCCGAGGCCCGTCGTGAGCTCGTAGTAGAGCAGCGCGATCGAGAACGCGACGGCGGTGTGCGCGAAGTTGAAGACGCGCAGCGCCGTCTGCTGCAGGACCAGGCCAACAGCGAGCAGCGAGTACACCGCACCTGATACCGCCCCGCTGACCAGCAGGGCGATGAACGTGTTCATCCGGTCGGGCCCTCCCATGCGTTGGACCGGCACGTGGCGGGGTGGGGGGGGGGGGGGGGCCCCCCCCCCCCCCGCGCGCCCCCCCCCCGCGCCCCCCCCCCCCCCCCCCCCCCCCCCCCCC
>JADGHD010000546.1 GCA_019689615.1 Frankia sp.
CCGGGATGCCCGGCGCGGCCGGCTTCCCCGCCGCCCCGGCCGGCGCCGAGCCGCCGGCCGGGAACCGCCCGCCAGCGCCACCCCGGCAGCGGCGTTCGCCGAGCCCGATGCCCGGTGACTTCGTCGACGACCTGGGGACGCGGCGCGGCCAGGTCCCGCCGGGCTACGGCCCGCCGCCCGGGCCGGACGAGACCCGCCGTGCCCGGGGCGACGCCGGCCCACCGCCGCCGCCACCCGGGCCGCCTCCGGCGCCGCCGGCCCCGCAGCGCCGACAGACCCCGCGTCCGCCCGACCCGGGGCGGCGCCCGCTGGGCGCTAGCCCGTCCGGGCGCACCGGCACCGGCAACCCGCCGAGCGCCGCGCTGCAGGCGGACGCTCTGCTGCCGCCGGCGCCGGAGACGGCTGCCCGCGGCTGGCGCAAGGTCGTCTACCAGATGTCCGGCGGTGCCGTGAATCCCGGCCCGTCCCCGGAGGAGGCCCGGGAGAACCGGCTGCTCGCGCACATCCGCGCGCCGCTGAACGACTGCCACCGGATCGCGGTGATGTCACTCAAGGGCGGCGTCGGCAAGACCACGACCACGATCGGCCTCGGCGCCACCCTGGCCGACCTGCGGGACGACCGGGTGGTCGCGATCGACGCCAACCCGGACCGCGGCACGCTCGCGACGAAGGTCCACCGGCAGTCCCCGTACACGGTGCGCGAGCTGCTGGAGGACGCGCCGCGGCTGTACCGCTACGTCGACATCCGCCGCTACCTGTCCCAGTCGGACTCCCGGCTGGACGTGCTGGCGTCGGCGCACGACCCGGAGATCTCCGAGGCGTTCGCCGACTCGGACTACCGGACCGTCGACAACCTGCTGCAGCGGCACTACTCGATCCTGCTGACCGACTGCGGCACCGGCATGCTGCACAGCGCGATGCACGGCGTGCTGGAGCTGGTGGACACGCTGGTGATCGTCACCAGCTCCAGCGCCGACGGTGGCACCAGCGCCAGCGCCACGCTCGACTGGCTGGATGCGCACGGCTACGCGGACCGGGCCAGGGACGCGATCGCGGTGATCTCGATGCTGTCCCAGGGCAACTCCGGGGTGGACGTCGACGCGCTGGAGGCGCACTTCGCCGCGCGCACCCGCCGGGTGATCCGCGTCCCCTACGACCCGCACCTGGCCGCCGGCGGCCGGATCAGCCTCAGCGAGCTCAAGCGGGAGACCCGCCGCGCCTACCGGGAGCTGGCGGCCGCAGTGGCGGAACGGTTCAGCGAGGCCGCCCCCGCCGAGCGCCAGCTGTTCTCCTGACGGTGGCTGACGCCCCAGCGGTCTCCTGACGGTGGCTGACGCCCCAGCGGTCTCCTGACGGTGGCTGACCCCCAGGCTGGTTGGGCGTGGCCGGCGCCCCGCGACGGCGTCGGGGCCTGGGGCGGGCCGCGCGAGCGGACAGGGCCGGCTGGTCGGGCGTTACCGTCGGAGAGTGCGCAAGCCGGTATCGGACAGCTACCCCGAGGTGGGCACCCTCGCGGACTGGCTGCGCGCCAGCTCAGACGAGGAGCTGCGCCGGCTGTTCGAGCTGCGGCCGGACCTGGCGACCCCGCCGCCGCCGGACTTCGACATCCTGGCCGCCCGGGTGGAGATCCGGGTCAGCGTGGTGCGCGCGCTGGAGGGCCTAGACCTGTTCACCTCCGAGGTGGCGGCGGCGCTCACGCTGCTGCCCGCCCCGGTGCCGATCGGCAGGCTGGCCGGGTTCTGCGGGGGCCTGGACGTCAGCGCCGCGGTCCGCGCGCTGCGCGCCCGGTGCCTGGTGTGGGGGCCGGACGAGGCGCTGCGGGTCATCCCCAGCGTCAGCGACGCGTTCGGGCACCGGCCGCTGGGCCTGGGCCGCCCGGTCAGGGACTGTCTGGCCGGCCACCGGGCGCCCCAGCTCGCCCGGCTCTACGCGGCGCTGGCCCGCCCGCTCGCCGGCATCACCGACCCGGCCAGCGGCGTGGCCGACAACGGGCATGCCGGCGGCCCCGGCGCCACCGCCGGCGGCGACGAGGGGACCAACCCCTCCGTCGCGCCCGGGCTGGCGGGCGGACTGGCCGAGCTGGCGCGGACGGCGGGCGCGATCCGGGCCGCCGCCGGGCAGGGCCTCTCGCCGCGGCCGGCGCCGGCGGCCGACCGGACGCCGCCGCGTGAGCTGCTCATCAACGCGATCGCCACCGCCCTGGCCGACCGGGAGCTGGTCGAGCTGCTCGCCGCCGAGTGCTCGCCGGCCGCCCGGCAGATCCTGGACCGGCTGCTGGACGCCGGGTCACCGCTCGGCAGCACCGCCGAGGCCGAACGGCTGTGCGCGCCGCAGGACGCCAGCACCCCGGTCGAGGAGCTGCTCGCCCGCGGGCTGCTGATCGGCGTCGACAGCCACGAGGTCGAGCTGCCCCGCGAGGTCGGGCTGGCGCTGCGCGGCGCACGCCCGGCCGGCCGGCTGCACCCGGAGCCGCCGGCGCTGACCGGGCGGTCCGTCGATCCGGGCAGTGTCGACCCGGCGGCGGCGCTGGCGGCCGAGACGATCGCCCGGCAGGTCACGACGCTGCTCGACGCCTGGGGAGCGACGCCGGTCGTGCCGCTGCGCACCGGCGGGATCAGCGTGCGTGACCTGCGGGCGGCGGCCAGGCTGCTGGACGTCCCGGAGCGGGTGGCCGCGTTCGTCATCGAGCTGGCCGACGCCGCGGGGCTGGTCGGTCGGACCGACAGCGCGGACACCCGGGTGGTGCCCACCACGGCCTACGACCGGTGGCTGCTGGCGGAGCCGGCGGACCGGTGGGCGGCGCTGGTCGCCGGCTGGGCCTGGGCGGCCACCGTGTCCTCGCTGGTCGGCGAGCGCGACGCCAGGGGCAAGCAGATCGCCGCGCTGTCGCTGGAGGTGCGCCGGCCCGCCGCCGCCACCCTGCGCCACCTCGTTCTCACCGCCCTGGCGGCGGCGCCGGAGGGCGTCGCGCCGTCGCCGGACGCCGTGCGCGCGCTGATCGCCTGGCGGGCGCCGCGCCGCGCGGGGCCGCTGCTCGACCGGCTGGTCGAGGACACCCTGTTCGAGGCGGAGCTGCTGGGCCTGACCGGCCGCGGCGTGCCGGCCGCCACCGGCCGGGCGCTGGCCAGCCACCTCGCGCCCGAGGACGCCACCGCGGGCTGGGCTTCCGGACCGGACGCGCTGGTCGACCTGCTCGCGCGGACGCTCACCCCGCTGCTGCCCGAGCCGGTCGAGGAGCTGCTGCTGCAGGCCGACCTCACCGCGGTCGCCCCGGGGCCGCTGGCGCCGTGGGTGGCTGGCGAGATCGCCGAGCTGGCCGACGTCGAGTCGACCGGCGGCGCCACCGTCTACCGCTTCTCCGAGGCGTCGCTGCGACGGGCACTGGACGCCGGCCGCACGGCCGCCGAGATCCACGAGCTGCTCGGCCGGCTGGCCAGGAGCGGGGTGCCGCAGGCGCTGCGTTACCTGATCGACGACACCGCCCGCCGGCACGGGCTGCTGCGGGTCGGCCCGGCCGAGTCCTACCTGCGCTGCGACGACCCGGCGCTGCTGGCCGAGGTGGTGTCCGCCCGGGCGACCCAGGGACTGGGGCTGCGCCAGATCGCGCCGACCGTGGTGATCAGTCCGTTGCCGGCGGCGCAGCTGCTGGACGGGCTGCGGGCGGCCGGGTACGCGCCGGCGGGGGAGGGCGCGGACG
>JADGHD010000547.1 GCA_019689615.1 Frankia sp.
CACCCACCCCGCCACCACAGTTCACCGAGCGGAAAAGGGGCGAAACACCACCCCAGCCGCAGCTCGAGCAAGGCCAGGCTGACCACGCGGCGGTCGTGCCTCGCCGAGGCGCGTGGCGACGTCGCGCATGCCCGCCTCGGCGCGGCCGCCCTCCGTCAGCATGCTGATCGCCGCGTCGGCGGCCTCCTCGGCCCGCGGGTCGTCCTCGGTGCGCCCGATCAGCTCCCGCCGCCGTCCAGCCGGACCAGCTGGCCGGTCAGGTAGGACGAGGCGTCGCTGGCGAGGTAGAGCGCCGTTCCGACGATCTCCTCCGGGTATCCGATCCGCCCAAGGCTGAGGTTCTTCGCGAGGTTCTCCCGCGCCTCCTCGGTCGGCGCGCTCCTGTGGAAGCTGTCGGTGTGGAACGTGCCGCAGATGATGCCGTTGACCCGGATGTCGCGCGGCCCGAGCTCGCGGGCGGCGGCCACGGTCAGGGCGTTCTGCGCGGCCTTCGCCGCGGCGTACACGACCGTGAACGGGCTCGGGCGGATCGAGGCCACCGAGCTGATGTTGATGACGGCACTTCCAGGGCCCATGTGCTCGGCGGCCAGACCGATCAGCCGCAGCGGGCCCTTGAAGTTGACGTCCATCGTCTTCGCGTAGAGCTCTTCGGTGATCCCGGAAAGCGACGGTGGCACCGGCGCGATGCCCGCGTTGTTCACCAGGACGTCGATCCGGCCGAACTCGGCCACGGTGGCCGTCACCAGGTCGGCGCACTGGTTCCAGTCGCCGACGTGGCAGGCGACGGCCAGCGCCTTCCGCCCGAGTGCCCGGACCTCGTCCGCGACGGCCTCGCACCCGGCGAGCCTGCGGCTCGACACGACGACGTCGGCACCGCCTTCGGCGAAGCCGAGCGCCATCGCCCGGCCGAGCCCTCGGCTGGCGCCGGTGATGACCACGACCTTCCCGTCCGCCCGCAGCGTGGGAACCGCCACCTGGGAACCCCTTTCGTCGACGCCGCTCACGACAGCCCCGCGGCGGCCAGCAGTTCGGCCCACTTCCTCTCGGCGGCCGGGCGCCTGGACGGGATGTGCTCGGTCGGCCAGCCAGCCACCGGCTGGTAGTTCCGGAGAATCGTGCGGGCCAGCACCGAACGGTGGACCTCGTCCGGACCGTCCCCGATCGAGCCGAACCGGGTCATCCGGTACCAGCCCTCGATGGGCAGGTCCGTGGAGTAGCCGAGCGCGCCGCACACCTGGATCGCGCGGTCGAGGACCGACAGCACGGTCCGCGACACCAGTGCCTTCACCATGCCGAGGTCGGCCCGCACGGCGGACGCGCCGAACCGGTCCATCTTCCATGCCGTCTGGAAGGTGACCAGGCGCGCCGACTGGATCTCCATGTGCGACTGCGCGATGAGGTCCTGCACCATCTGGTGCTGGCCCAGCAGCCTGCCGTG
Source organism: Frankia sp. (assembly GCA_019689615.1). GTDB lineage: Bacteria > Actinomycetota > Actinomycetes > Frankiales > Frankiaceae > Pseudofrankia. The sequence goes on from JADGHD010000547.1 coordinate 1,439, forward strand.
GGAACGACGCGAGACGGCGCGCTCGCACATGATGTCGAAAGCGCGCTGCGCCTGGCCGAGCCAGCGCATCGCGTGGTGGATCCGGCCACCGCCGAGGCGCTGCTGGGCGAGCACGAAGCCGTCGCCCGGCTTTCCGATCAGGTGGTCCGCGGGAACCCGGCAGTCGGTGAAGACGACCTCGCTGTGGTTGCCCGGCCGGCCGAACTCCGGGACCGGGTGCCCCATCGTGCCGACGTCCCGCACCACCTCCATGCCGGGCATGCCCGCCGGGACGACGAAGATCGACGCGTGCCGGTACGGCCGGTTCTCCGGATCGGTCTCGGCGAAGACCAGGGTGATGTCGGCGCTGGACGCGTTCGTGATGAACCACTTGTGGCCGTTGATCACCCAGTGGTCGCCGTCCCGCACGGCCGTCGTGCGGATCACCGTGGGGTCGGCACCGGCCGTGAACGGCTCGGTCAGCGCGAACGCGCTCGTGATCTCACCGCGCAGGTTCGGCCACAGCCACCGCTCCTTCTGCTCCTCGGTGGCCCCGTGCGCGAGCAGCTCCATGTTGCCGCTGTCCGGCGCCTGCACACCGAAGATCGTCATCGACACCATGCTCCGGCCGATGATCTCCGACATCAGCGCCAGTCTGAGCTGGCCGAACCCCTGCCCGCCGAGCTTCGGGTCGAGGAAGGCCCCCCACAGCCCGCGGTCCTTGACCTGCTGGCGCAGGTGGTCCCGGACCACGAGCCACTCCTCGTGCGGCAGCTCCGCGAGGATCGGCTCGAGCGGAATGATCTCGTTGTCGATGAACGACCGCATCCAGTCGAGCTCCTTCTGGAACTCAGGGTCGGTCTCGAAGTCCCACGCCATGGCTTGTCCTTTCCGCGGCGGCGGCAGTTCTCGGGTGAGCACCGACGGCGGTCCGCCGGCGGCTACGGGACGGGGGGCGTGCGCGACGGTTCCCGGACGAGGCAGCGACGGCCCCGGTCGGCCGGGCGCGGGTCACGGTCCCGCCTGCTCGACGAGGTCGCGGGCACGGCCGAGGTTCCACAGCGCCCGCCTGCCGGCCTCCTCGGCCGGGCGGCGGGTGGGGTCGCGCAGCGAGCGCTGGTAGATGCCCTCGAGCAGGACGGCGAGGCGGAAGTTGTAGAGGACCTTGTAGTAGGCGAGGCCCTCGTCGGTGAGCTCGCCGACGCTGGCGGAGCCGCGGGCGTCCCGGTACCAGGCGATGATCTGGTCGGCGGACAACCTTCGGTCCCACAGGGACCGCCAGACCTCGCAGAAGCCCGCCAGGTCCAGCAGCGGGTCGCCGATCGTCGCGGTCTCCCAGTCCAGGATCGCCAGCACCCGGCCGGGCGGTTCGGGCGCGATCAGGACGTTGAGCATGTGGTAGTCGCCGTGCATCAGCGTCGGGGTGAACGACGCCGGCAGGTGGGCCTGCAGCCAGGAGGTCACCGCGTCCACCCCGGGGAGCTCGCGGCCCTGGTATGAGCGCAGCTGGCCGATCCAGCGCCGGGTCTGGCGCTCATGGAAGCCGTCCGGCCGGCCGAGGTCGGCAAGCCCGCGGGATCGCCAGTCGACGTTGTGCAGGCGGGCGAGCGACTCGGCCATGGAGCGGGTGAGCTCCGCATGGCCGGACTCGGTGTCGAGCGCGGCGGGCGTCGGCACGAGGACAACGCCCTCGACGCGCTCCATGAGGTAGAAGGTCCGGCCGAGCACCGAATGGTCCGCGCACAGCGCGACCACGGCCGGGTGTGGGACGTCCGTACCGGCGAGGGCGGCCAGGATGCGGTACTCGCGGGCCATCCCGGCGTCCGCGCCCTCGATGGCGACAGCGGCCGGGCGGCGCAGGACCCACCGGCTCCCCCCACGATCGACGGCGAACATCACGTTCGACCGGCCGCCGGTCAGCCGCGTCACCGTGATGGGCTCACCGGGCTGCAGGCCCTGTGCGTCGAGCCAGGCCCCGAGCCGGTCGACGTCGAGCAGTTCGCTCACCTTCAGCTCGCTCACCTTGCCCCCGCCTGTCACTGCCCTCGGCCTCGCCCCATTTGTCTAGACAAAGCTGCCGTCCGGCAACGATAGTCGGGACGATGCGGACTCGCCAGCGACCGCGATCAGGGCGGTCGGCACGCCTCGTCGGTGCTCTCGGGGCGGGCCAGCGGTGAGTGACGGGCGCGGCCCTGCGCCCCAGCCGACGGCGACCGGCCGGGCTAGCTGGCCGGGGGGTGCTGGCCGGGCCCGTGGTGGGGCGTGTCGCGGCTGGCGG
>JADGHD010000548.1 GCA_019689615.1 Frankia sp.
TCCACGGTCCGTACCCCGCACCGCACTGGCTCTGTGACGACGGTCGGCCACGGCACGCCGGGCGGGGAGCCGCACCGCGATGGCGCCGCGGCTGGGGCGGTGGTGGGCCGTAGCACGGTGGTAACCGCGCGGCGCTGCCTGGCGTGACGTTTCGGCACGTCTGACCGGCTCCGGTGGCGTAGGCTGAAAAATTGGTTGACGAGGGCTGACCAGCCGGCGGGCGTGCCGTGTGAGTCCGTTGAAGGAGTGGCGGGCGTTGTGTCCGGTTGGTAAGCATTGTCGGCTGGACGGGAGACACGCCGAACTGGATCGTTGAAGGCGCGGCGCGGCGCTCCTACGGTCGGGTGGGTCCCCGCCTGGCCAAGCGCCGACCGTGCCGGCGCCATTCGGCCCATCCCAGCGGGGCGGTGGTGGCCAGGCCGGGAGGGCCGAGCCGGGTGAGGAGCGGTGTGTCCGGGATCGGCGCGACGCGGCCGTCAGCGGCCCGAGAGACAGGGGCGCGCGATGGGGAACCGACCGAGCGGGCGGCGATGAACGAACAGGGGGAGCTGTTCCCTGACGAGCTGCCCGGGCCGCCCGGTGACGACGTCGGGTACCGCGGCCCGACCGCGTGCGCCGCCGCCGGGATCACCTACCGTCAGCTCGACTACTGGGCCAGGACGGGCCTGGTCGTGCCGAGCGTGCGCTCGGCGTCCGGCTCCGGCACCCAGCGGCTTTACTCCTTCCGCGACATCCTGGTCCTGCGGGTGGTGCGCAAGCTGCTCGAGGCCGGGGTGTCCCTGCAGAACATCCGGGCGGCGGCCGAGCACGTCCGCTCCCGCGGCGTCGACGACCTCGCCGAGCTCACCCTGATCAGCGACGGCTCGACGGTGTACGAGTGCACCTCGGACGACCAGGTCATCGACCTGGTCCGGGGCGGCCAGGGAGTGTTCGCGATCGCCGTCGGCCGGGCCGTCCAGGACATGCGCGGCCAGCTCGCCACCCTGCCCTCCGAGCGCCTCGGCCAGCCGCAGGCCAACAACCACCCCGGCGACGAGCTCGCCGGCCGTCGCGCTCGCCGCAGCTCCGCCTGACCCGCGCCACCACCGTCACCGCCACCTGCCGGCTGTCGTCGGGGCGGCGCTCGCCCGGCCTGGTCAAGATAGTCAACACCGTTGACGGCCTCGCCGCGGCGCTTCGCGATCTTGATCTGCTCTCTGGAAAACTCTTTTCGGACTGTCGGTGCCGACGCATACGATGCGCGCCGTGACGGACACCAACAGTCGGCCAGCGGTCCTGGCCGAGGGGCTGCGTAAGAGCTACGGCAACGCACCCGCGCTCGTGGGCCTCGACCTGTTGGTCGCCCAGGGCACGGTGCACGGGCTGCTCGGCCCGAACGGCGCCGGCAAGACCACGGCGGTGCGGATCCTGTCCACGCTGCTGCGCCCGGACGGCGGCCGCGCCGAGGTGCTCGGCCTGGACGTGGTGCGCTCGGCCAACGCCCTGCGGGCCAGGATCGGGCTGGCCGGCCAGTACGCCGCCGTCGACGAGCGGCTCACCGGCCTGGAGAACCTGGTCATGTTCGGCCGGCTCTACCGGCTGCCGGTGCGGCGCGCCCGGGCCAGGGCCGAGGAGCTGCTGGAACGGTTCGACCTGAGCGACGCCGCCGGCAAGGTCGTCGGCGCCTACTCGGGCGGCATGCGCCGCCGGCTGGACCTCGCCGCCAGCCTGGTGATCGCCCCGCGCATGCTGTTCCTCGACGAGCCGACGACGGGCCTGGACCCGCGCAGCCGGCTGGCGATGTGGGAGGTGATCGGCGACCTCGTCCGCGACGGCACGACGGTGCTGCTGACCACCCAGTACCTGGAGGAGGCCGACCAGCTCGCCGACCGCATCTCGGTGATCGACGGCGGCCGGGTGATCGCCGAGGGCACGGCGGACGACCTCAAGGCCCGGGTCGGCGGGCACCGGCTTGACCTCGTGATCGCCCGCGGCGGCGACCTGGCGGCCGCGGCCGAGGTGCTGCGCGCGGCCGGCACCGGCCTGGTCGACGTCGACCACGCCGGCTGGCGGCTGTCCGTGCCGGTGCCCGGCGCCCGCGTGCTCGCCGAGGTGATCCGCGGGCTGGACGCGGCGGACGTCGAGATCGTCGACGTGGCGCTGCACCGCCCGTCGCTGGACGACGTCTTCCTCACCCTGACCGGGCGCCGGGCCGAGGAGGAGCCGGCCGGCCAGCCCGGTGACGACGCGACCACACGGGACTTGGTGACCACATGACGACGGGCACGGGCACGGTGGCCCCGGGCGCGGGCGGGTCGGTCGACCTGACGCCGCTCGCCGGGCGCGGATCGCTGACCTGGGGCCTGCTGGACGCCTGGGTGATCGCCCAGCGCAACCTGCGGCACACCTGGCGGGTGCCGGACATGCTGGTGTTCTCGATCATCCAGCCGGTGCTGTTCGTGCTGCTGTTCGTCTACGTGTTCGGCGGCGCGATCAACGTCGGCCCGGGCCTGAACTACGTCGACTTCCTGATGCCGGGCGTGTTCGTGCAGACGGTGATCTTCGGTGCGATGCTGACCGGGCTGGGGCTGGCCGAGGACCGCCAGCGGGGCCTGCTCGACCGGTTCCGCTCGCTGCCGATGTCGCGGTCCGCGCTGCTGGCCGGCCGGACGCTGTCGGACCTGGTCCGCAACCTGTTCGTGGTGCTGCTGATGCTCGCCGTCGGGCTCGCGATCGGCTTCCGGTTCCACCACACCAACCTGGCCAAGGTCGTGGCGGGCTTCGGGATCCTGCTGCTGTTCGCCTACGCGTTCTCCTGGGTCTCGGCAACGATCGGGATGGCGGTCAGCAGCGTGGAGGCGGCCCAGTCGGGCGGGTTCATCTGGGTGTTCCCGCTGGTCTTCGCCAGCTCCGCGTTCGCCCCGGTGGAGTCGATGCCCGGCTGGCTGCAGCCGTTCGCCGAGAACCAGCCGGTGTCGGTCGTCGTGAGCGCGGTCCGCGCGCTGTTCATCGGTGGCCCGCTCGCCGGCGACGTGATCGCCTCGCTGGCCTGGAGCGTCGGGATCATCGCCGTCTTCGGCCCGCTGTCGGTCCGCTTCTACCGCCGCACCGTCAGCCGCTGACAGGCACACGAAGCGCCCCAGCCTGCCTGGCCGCGTGAGGCTCGCCGCGTGAGGTCCTGCACAAGGGCCCTAACGCCGGGCCGGGGGCGCGGGGACGCGGCGCAGCAGGGGCAGGACGGCGGCGGCGAGCACGGCCACCATGGCGGCGAATGCCAGGCCGCCGACGCGCAGCGAGGCCAGCTCCGCGGCCACGCCGATGCCGACGACGGGCAGCGAGAGCGCGATGTAGGCGACGACGAAGAACGCCGACGAGACCTCCGCCCGCTCGTCCTGGCTGGCGGCGGCGACCAGCGCGCCGAGGCCGGCCGAGAAGCTCAGGCCCTGCCCGGCGCCGGCGAGCAGCCCGCCAGCGACCAGCAGCGGCAGCGAGCGGGCCGCGAGCGCGGCGGCGACCAGCGCCATGCCGACGATCAGCCCGACGCAGCCGGCCGGCAGCGCGGTCGGGACCCGCCTGGCGAGGGCCTGGCCGACGGCAGCGCCGCGCTGGCCCCGGACAGCGCCAGGCCGGGCACGAGGACCGCCCGCCGGCCGATCCGGTCGGACAGCTCGCCGAACAGCAGCAGCGCGGCCATCACGCCGACGGCATAGG
>JADGHD010000549.1 GCA_019689615.1 Frankia sp.
CCCCCCGGCCGGCCGACGGTGGTGATGCGCCAGCGCCAGCGGCCGCGCCGCTGGCCGGGGGCGGCAGCGGCGGCGAGGGGCGGGCGCGCGCCGTGCTGGCCCTGGCGCGCAGCTGGCTGGCCCGCCTGGCGCCGCTGGCCACCAGCGGGCGGGTGCAGGTCGCCGCCGTCGCGCTGGCGGTGCTGGCCGGCGGGGTGCTGCGGTTCGCCACGCCCAGCCACCTGTGGCTGGACGAGTCGCTCACCGTGGAGATCGCCCGCCGGCCGGTCGGCGGGCTGCTCGACGCGCTGCGCCACGACGGCTCGCCGCCGCTCTACTACCTGCTGCTGCACGGCTGGATCGCGCTGTTCGGCGACGGGGACGTCGCCGTGCGCGCGCTGTCCGGGATCCTGTCGCTGGCCACGCTCCCGGTCGCGTGGCGCGCCGGCGCCCGGGTCGGCGCCCTGGCCACCCAGCACGGCAACGGCGACGCGGGCACCCCGCGCCGGGTCGCCCGGGCGGCGCTGCTGCTGTTCGCCTGCTCCCCGTACGCGATCCGCTACGGCAGCGAGACCCGGATGTACTCGCTGGTCGTCCTGCTGGTGCTGACATTCGGGCTGACCCTGCTGTGGGCGCTGGAGAACCCGGTGCCCCGCCGGCTGGCCGTGCTGACGCTGGCGACGACCGCCCTCGTCTACACCCACTACTGGTCGTTCCTGCTGATCTTCACGGTCGCCGCGTTCCTGCTGGTGCAGTCGCACCGCCGGCCCAACTACCGCCGGCCGGCGCTGCGGGCGTTCGCGGCGATGGCCGCCTCCGCGGTGCCGTTCGCCCCGTGGATGCCGTCGTTCCTGTTCCAGATGCTGCACACCGGCACGCCCTGGGCGCCGCGGGTGCAGGCGCAGGTCCTGCTGGACACGGTGTTCGACTGGGCCGGCCCGCAGTCGACCGGGGCGCTGCTCGGCGTGATCCTGCTGGTCGGGGCGCTGATCGGGCTTACGGCCCGGCCGAACGGCCGGGAGCTGGCGGTCAAGGCCTCCGGGCGGATGCCCGGCCGCTACCTCGCCGCGGTGTGGCTGGTGCCGCTGATCCTCGCCTACTTCGTGAACATGTTCGGCGGCAGCGCCTACGCCGAGCGCTACACCGGCATCGCGCTGCCCGCCTGCCTGCTGCTGGCCGCGCTCGGCCTGAGCCTGCTGCCGTCGCGGCGCTGGCGGGCCGGGGTGCTGGTGGTCGCCGCGCTGGCGGGCCTGGTCGGCGGCCTGCAGATGGTCCGGGTGGAGCGCACCCAGGCGGGGCAGATCGCGGCCACCATCGCCGCCCAGGCCAGGCCAGGTGACGTGGTCGCCTACTGCCCGGACCAGCTAGGCCCCGCGGTGTACCGGGCGCTCGTCCGGCTCGGCGAGACCGACCTGCGGCAGGTGGCGTACGCCGACGAGTCCGGCCCGGCGCTGCTGGACTGGGTCGACTACGCCGACCGGATGCGCAACGCCAACGGCGACGAGTTCGCCCGCCAGCTGCACGAGCTCGCCGGCCCGGACAACGCGATCTTCCTGGTGAAGGCGGACGGCTACCGGTTCCTCGAGGGCACCTGCAGCCTGATCTCCGAGCAGCTCGGCGCCCGCCGCGACCGCTCCGTGATCGTCGACAAGCGCGACCTCTACGAGGGCGCCTGGCTGGAGCGCTTCTCCACGCTGCGGTAGGGCGCGCCCCGCGGGTCCGCGACCGGTGCGCCCCCGCCGGCCGGGGGCGACGGGGAGGAGCCTGGGCCCTCGTCGGCCGGCTCCCGCTCCACCGCGCCGGGCGCGCCCGCCACCGCCTGGGCGGCCAGCGGCAGCCCGGCAGCCGGCGCGGCGGGCGGCTGCCGGGCCGGCTGGGGCGCCGGCTCCGGTCCGGGGGGCTGGCCGCCGCCGGCCGGGGCCGGGATGGCGGCGCACGCCGCTGCCGCCAGCACGAGCAGCGCCATCGGCAGCGTGTAGTGGTTGAAGAACGACTGCTTGTTCAGCACCGCCGTGGTCAGCAGCACCAGCGCCGCGCCAGCGGCGAACCCGGCGGCGTCGCCGCGGGCCCGCCAGGCCAGCAGGTAGGCGCCGACGAGGCCGGCCGCGGTGACCGGGAAGCCGAGCTCGACGCCGAAGTGGTGCGCCCAGCCGGGCACCGACAGCGAGTGGTCGAGCACGACGTAGCCCAGGTTGGTCTCGACCGCGTCGTGCCAGAACGCGTCGAAGTCGGCGAACAGCCACGGCGCCACGACGGCGAGCGCCAGCCCGCAGGCCGCCGCCGTGCGCCGCGGCCCGAACGCCGGCCAGGACGCCGCCACCGGGACCAGCAACGCCACGTGCTGCTTGCTCGCCAGCGCCGCGGCGAACGCGGTCACGGCGAGCCAGCCCCGCCCGGTACCGGCCGCCCACACCGCCACCGCCAGGCAGGCGATCAGCAGCGGCTCGGTCCAGGACTGCTCCAGCGCGTACGTCGCCTCCGGGAAGACCAGGACCAGCAGCGGCAGCGCCGGCACCCACGCCGGGACGGGCGCACCCGCCCGGCCGGGCTCCCCCGCGGCGGCCGCTGCCCGCACCGCGACGGCCCGGACCGCGACCGCGGCGACCACGAGCGCGGCGAGCAGGCCGTAGCGGACGTCGCCGAGCAGCAGCCGCGCCGGGGCGAGCAGCAGCGACGTTCCCGGCAGGTACGGGTAGACGTCGACCAGCCCGCCGTTGAGCGCCGCAAGCCCCGCCGCCGGCCCCCCGGGCCGGTTGTCCAGCCAGTTCTGGCGGTACATGTTCTCGCCGTCGACCAGCCCCGCCGTGGAGTCCTGCAGCAGGTGGAAGACGTCGATCCGAGGCTGCGGCGACGCGGCCAGCGCGCACGCCCCCGCGGCGGCCGCGAGCGCGACGGCCACGACGAACCCGGCCGGGCCGAGGAGGATGCCGGCCAGCCGGCCAGCCGCGGTGCGAGCCGGCGGGCCGGAGCGGCTCCGGTGGACGGCGGTGACGATCCCCATGGCGGTCAGCCCGCCCGCGGCCACCGCCAGCACCTCGGCGGCGGTGGCGTACGGGCCTGACCCGTAGTAGAGGGGGTGGCGCAGCACCGGCCCCAGCGCGACCACCGCGGCGACGAGGTACCAGGCCACCCGCCAGCCGGCCGGCCGCACCGCCCGGCCATGCCGCCCCGCGGCCCGGCTGGCAGACGAGCCGGCCCAGGCCGCGGGCCCAGGCCAGCCGCCGAGCATGGCCACCGCCACCACCACTGCCGCCCACCCGACGAGCACCGCGGTTATCGCCCCGGCACCGTAGCGGCCGTCCCTGGCGGCGATCCCCACCGCCACCGCGCACCAGCCGACCGCCAGCCAGGGCCCGGCCGCCACCCGCGGCACCGGCGACGGCGCCATCCCGTCTCCCCCGCCACCAGTTGGGCGCGGCGGGACGGCGCGGCGGCCGCGGCGCAGGACGGTCATGCCGGCACCATGCCAGACGCCGCCTTCCAGCCGCCGCGCCGCCAGCCCGGCGGCTGGAAGGCACGATGCCAGACACTGCCTCCCATCCGGGCGAACGACGGCCGCGCCGGCTCGCCCATGCCGGCCGGGGGAGCCGACTGGCCTGGTAGGGCGCGCGTTGGCGGGTGCGGGCGGCGACGGGGCCGGCGGCACCCGGTCCTGGCGGGGCCGGGTGAGGGGGCCGAGCGACCGCGGCGGCGCGCCGTGCAAGACTG
>JADGHD010000550.1 GCA_019689615.1 Frankia sp.
CCGGGGTTCGGCCCCCCCCGCGGCCCCCCGCGTCCAGCACCAGTCGCTCGCGCTGTTCTTCTGACCACTGCGTCACGCCCGAGCCCACGAGCCGTCGCCTCTCGGCGCCTCCAGGCGATCGACTGCCGGGCAATCAGCCGAGCCGGACGGACTGCCGGGCAGTCAGCCGTAGAGGGCTTCCTGACCTGGCTGCTCGCGCTATGATTCCGCTCACTGGCCGACGTTGTCGATCAAGTGACCTCCGCCCCCACGTGACCTATGGCGGCGGAGCCCCGCCTGCATCGCGGCGGGATCTGGCTCAGGAATCTGACGCGATCGTCGAGATGGATCCATGCATAGACATCCACTGAACGCACACCCGCTTCTCGGGGGTACCGACAGGTGAACGACCTCTTACCCTTCCTGGTCATCGGCCTCGTCTCCGGATCGGTCTACGGACTCGCGGCGACGGGCCTGGTACTGACCTACAAGACCACCGGAATCTTCAATCTCGGCCACGGCGCAGTGGCCACCACGGCGGCATACACCTTCTACTTCCTCTGGGTCGAGCAGGAGATTCCCTGGTGGGTCGCCGCGTTCCTCAGCGTCGGCGTCGCCGGTCCCGTGCTCGGCCTGCTTCTGGAACAGATGGCGCGCCGCCTCGCAGAAGTTCGGGTCGTCTACCGGATCGTCGCCACCATCGGGATCATCCTCGCGGTGCAGGGCTTCTTCACCGCCCAGTACGGCGCCCAGAGCAAGACGTTCCCCTCGTTCCTCGACACCTCGGAGGCGTTCGTCCTCTCCGACGTCGTGGTCACCTGGGACCAGATCATCATCACCACCATCGCGGTCGCCGCGACGGTCGGGCTGTACCTGTTCTTCCGGTTCACCCGCCTCGGCCTGGCGATGCGCGGAGTCGTCGACGACGCCGAACTGCTCGACAGCGCCGGTACCAACCCGGTGGCGGTTCGCCGCTGGGCGTGGGTGATCGGCAGCACCTTCGCGTGCCTGGCAGGGATCCTGCTCGCGCCTAGTCTGAGCTTGGACGCCCTGCTGCTGACCCTGCTGGTCGTGCAGGCGTTCGGTGCCGCCGCGCTCGGTTTCTTCTCGAACCTGCCCGCGGCCTATGCCGGCGGTCTCGTCGTCGGAGTGGCCTCCTCGGTGCTTACCAGGTACGGCGCGGTCACCTCGCCGAACGCACTGCTCACCGGCCTGCCACCGAGCACCCCGTTCCTGGTGCTGTTCGTCGTCCTGCTGCTGATCCCTCGCCGGCACCTGGCCGACCGGCGCCTGCCGGCCCGGCTGCTGGTCTCGGACGACTGGCGGGCACCGGCACGGATCCAGGTCGGCGGCGGCGTGCTGCTCGCCGTCGTACTCGCGCTCGTGCCGTTCCTCGTCGGCAGCGGCCGGATCCCCACCTACACGGACGTTCTGCTCAAGGTCATCCTGTTCCTGTCGCTGGGCCTGTTGGTCCGGACGTCCGGCCAGGTCTCGCTATGCCACGCCGCGTTCGCCGCCATCGGCGCCGCCTCGATGGGGCACTTCACCACCGACCTCGGCGTGCCCTGGTTCGCCGCGCTGCTGCTCGCCGGCCTGGTCGCGGTGCCAGTCGGCGCGATCATCGCCATCCCCGCGATCCGGCTGTCCGGGGTGTTCCTCGCACTGGCCACCTTCGGCTTCGGCATCGCCATGGAACAGATGGGCTACCCCCTGAAAATCCTCTTCGGCTCCAGCACCGAAGGCCAGCGAGTGCCTCGACCCGGCTTGTCGTTCCTGGAGAGCGACCGCGGCTACTACTACCTCGTCCTTGTCTTCGTGGCGCTGACGGCGGCGGCGGTGGTCGGCGTGCACCGCAGCCGGCTGGGCCGGCTGCTGCGCGGCCTGAGTGACTCGCCGACCGCGCTGTCCACCCACGGGGCCAGCGTGAACACGACCAGGGTGCTGGTCTTCTGCCTGTCCGCCTTCCTGGCGGCGATCTACGGCGGGCTCTACGGCGGCGCGGTCTCCGCGGTCACCGGTACATCCTTCACCTCGTTCTCCTCGCTGCTCCTACTGGCGATCTTGGTGATCAGCATGGGCGGAGCTCCGTGGTACGCCTTTCTCGCCGCGGTCGCCATGGTGCTGCCCGCCGCGTACATCACCAGTGAGCACGCCACGCACTGGCTGAACTTCGTGTTCGGGATATTCGCGATCCTGGTCTCGCTGACAGGCGGCCCGCCGCGGAACCCGGCCGCCCGCTGGCTCGCCGACCGTCTCGGCCGACGGACGGTATCGGCGGCCCCAGCATCCGAGGTTCCCGCGCCGGGGAACGCCCGCCCCGATGCGGAGGACCGTGAAGAGAGGGTGAATCTTGAAGCGCCCGTCGCAGACCTGCCTGTCGACCGGCCAGCGCAGGTCGACACCCCGGTGAACAGCGGCATCCAGGTACGGGACCTGACCGTGCGCTACGGCGGCAACGTCGCTGTCGCCGGCTTCTCGCTCGTCGCCCCGAAGGGCCGGGTCACCGGGTTGATCGGGCCGAACGGCGCGGGCAAGACCACGACGTTCAACGCGTGCAGCGGCCTGGTGCGGCCCAGCACCGGGGAGATCCGCCTGCACGGCGCGGACGTGTCCCGCATGGCGCCGTCCGCCCGCGCCCGGCGTGGCCTGGGCCGCACGTTCCAGCGCATGGAGCTGTTCGACTCGATGACGGTGCGGGACAACATCGCACTCGGCCTGGAGGCGTCGATGGCCGGCCTCGCGCCCTGGGATCACCTCGTGGCCACCCCGGCGCAGCGCCGGAGCATCGACGCCGCCGTCAAGCGCGCCGCCGCCACCTGCGGCATCACCGAGCTGCTCGAGGTCCCCGTCGGCCGTTTGTCGACAGGTCAGCGCCGGCTCGTCGAACTCGCCCGGTGCCTGGCCGGTCCGTTCGACGTGCTGCTGCTGGACGAGCCGTCCTCCGGCCTCAACCGCGCCGAGACCGCCCGCTTCGGCGCGATGATCGGCCACGTGGTCAGTCGGGGCGACGTCGCGGTTCTGCTCGTCGAGCACGACATGGCCCTGGTGATGGACATCTGCCACTACATCTACGTGCTCGACTTCGGAGTGCCGATCTTCGAGGGGACACCGGAGGAGGTGGCGGCCAGCGACGTCGTCCGCGCCGCCTACCTCGGGTCCGAGGCCGGCCTGGCGGAGCGGGTGATCTCCCAGGAGGTGTCATGACCGTCAGCGAGGCCGCGCGCGCGGGCGACGGTGCCGGGGTGCCGCCCCCTGCCCTGAGGGTGCGTGGGTTGAGTGCCGGGTATGGCGGGTCCACCGTGCTGCACGACGTGTCGCTGACCGTGCCGGCCGGTCGGGTGGTCGCCCTGCTCGGCCCGAACGGCGCGGGCAAGACGACGCTGCTGCGGGCGATGTGCGGACTGCTGCGGCCCGCCAGCGGAGAGGTGCTTCTCGGCGGGCAGGACGTCACCCGCGCCCGGCCCTACCAGCGGGCCAGACGAGGACTGTGCCACATCCCCGAGGGCCGGGGCATCTACCCGTCGCTCACCGTGCGGGAGAACCTGGTTCTGCACACCTGGCGGCGCCGGGAGGCCGAGGCCATCGAGCGCGCCGTGGAGAACTTCCCGGTCCTCGGCACGAAGCTCGACCAGCTGGCCGGAGAGCTCTCCGGAGGCCAGCAGCAGATGCTCGCCGTGGTCCGCGCCTACATCGACGA
>JADGHD010000551.1 GCA_019689615.1 Frankia sp.
GGGGACGCGGGCGCTGGTGGGGATGCGCCGGCGGACGGGCCCCGGTGGATGGCGCCGTTCACGGTGGGTGGCGAGCTGGGTGGGCCCGACGCCGCGGTGCTTGCCGGGGCGGTTGCCCTGCTGACCTGGCATGACAACGCCGGGTTCTGCGCCCGGGATGGGTCGCCGACGCGGGTCGCCAACGCCGGCTGGGCGCGGGTGTGTGAGGCGGCCGGGCATGAGGAGTGGCCGCGTACCGATCCGGCGATCATCTGCCTGGTGCATGACGGTGCTGACCAGGTGCTGCTCGCGCGGCAGGGCAGCTGGCCGGCCAACTGGTACTCGGTGCTCGCCGGGTTCGTTGAGGCGGGCGAGTCGCTGGAGGCGTGCGTCGCCCGGGAGATCGCCGAGGAGGTCGGTGTGGACGTCCGCGGCATCAGCTACCTCGGCAGCCAGGCCTGGCCGTTCCCGCGGTCGCTCATGCTGGCGTTCCACGCGGTGGCCGACCCGGCGCAGCCGTTGCGGCTGGATGAGAGCGAGATCGCCGATGCGCGCTGGGTTCACCGGGACGAGCTGGCTCCGGCGCTGGCCAGCGGCGCCTGGGGCGGCGGGGAGCGCCCGGCCGACGGCGAGATCCGCCTGCCCGGCCGGCTGTCGATCGCGCGTACCATGATCGATTCCTGGGTCGCCTCGCGCTGACGAGGGCTCCGGGCCGCTCGCCGCTCGCCTCGGTCAGCCCAGGGCCAGGCGGGCGGCGATGGCGAGCATGGTGACGCCGATGGCCAGGTCGAGGACCTGCCAGGTGCGCGGGCTGGCCAGGGCGCCAGCGGCCAGCCGGGCGCCGTAGCCGAGGCAGGTGAACCAGGTGACGCTGGCCAGGCACGCGCCGGCGGCGAACCACCAGCGGCCGACTGGTCCCTCGTTGCTGGCGACCGATCCGAGCCCGAGCACCGTGTCGACGTAGACGTGCGGGTTGAGCCAGGTGAACGCCGCCGCGCGGGCGACGGCCACCCGTCGTGTCTCCCGCCTGTGGTCGACGGCCGTCGCTGTGGCCGCCCCCGCGCCGGCTGGGCTGACCACCCCGAGGCCCGCGGCGCGGGGGCCGGGCACGCCGCCACGGGCTTCCGGAACGGCTGCCGGCGCGGGGTCCGCGGCGTGCAGGGCTGTCGGGCGGCGGGCGCGGAGCAGGGATGTGCCGCCGTACCAGAGCAGGAAGGCGACGCCGAGCCAGCGGATGACCGTGATGACAGCCGGGGCGTGGGTGACGACGCCGCCCAGGCCGCCGGTGGCCGCGCAGATGAGGGTGATGTCCGAGGCGGCGCAGATCGTGACCACCAGGCCGACGTGCGCGCGGGTGAGGCCCTGGCGCAGTACGTAGGCGTTCTGTGCCCCGATCGCGACGATCAGGGACAGGCCGGTGAACAGGCCGGCGGCGGCGGAGTCGATCACGAGGCGACGCTAGGCCGCCCGGTCGATGAAGGCCAGCGAAAGTTTCTTCAGGATCATTAGCATCTCTTCAATGGATCTCGAGTCGCTGCCGCCGGCCCAGCTCGCGACGCTGCTGGCGATCGCCGAGCACGGCAGCTTCGACGCCGCCGCCCGCGCGCTGCACGTCACGCCGAGCGCGGTCAGCCAGCGGGTGCGGGCGCTGGAGTCGGCGGTGGGCCAGGTGCTGATCCGCCGTGGGTCGCCCTGCCAGCCGACCGCGGCGGGGGAGGTGCTGGTCCGGCTGGCCCGGCAGACCCGGCTGGTGCTGGCCGAGGCGCGGGCGGCCCTGGGCGGTGGCGACGACGGCCTGATCGAGCTGTCGGTCGCGGTCAACGCCGACTCGCTGGCGACCTGGTTCCGCCCGGTCGTCGGTGAGGTCGCCGGCTGGGGCGGGGTGGCGTTGCGGCTGCACGTCGAGGACCAGGCGTACTCGGCCGGCCTGCTGCGCGCCGGTGCCGCGCTTGCCGCGGTGACCAGCGACCCGGTGCCGGTGCAGGGGTGCCGGGTCGAGGCCCTCGGCACGCTGCGCTACCGCCCGGCGGCATCCCCGGCCTTCGCGGCGCGCTGGCGGCGGTCCCGGGGCGCGGCCGGGGGAGCGCTGGACGACGGGGGCGACTACGACTGGGCCCGGATGCCGGTGCTGGAGTTCAACGAGAAGGACGGCCTGCAGCGGGACCTGCTGCGGCAACGCGGCCTGCCGGAGCCGCCCGTGGTGCACCGGGTGCCGACGACCGCGGACTTCCGCGAGGCGATCCGGCTCGGCCTGGGGTGGGGGATGCTGCCACTGGCGCAGCTGGAGCCCGATGTCGCCGCCGGACGGGTGGTGGCGCTGATGGCGGCGCATCTCGACGTGCCGCTGTACTGGCAGCGCTGGCGACTGGACTCCCCGCTGCTCGACCGGCTGACCGACGCCGTGCACGCGGCCGCCCGCGCGGGGCTCGTCCGCTGACCACCGCGCCGCCACGGCGACGAACGTTCACGCCCGCGTTTCGGCTGTCATCGGCCCGAAACCGGGCAGTCCTACGATCCGGGCGGCCATCCCGGCAGAGCGCCGTGGGCAGGTAGTTGGCAGGCGCGGTCCGGGCCAGGTGGCCAGGTGGGCGCCGGGGCGCTCCCCGCGAGCCGGAACCGACAGGCTGGAGGCGTGGCGATGAGCGGTCCGACGTACTCGCTGACCGAGCTGGTCCGGGAGAGCCGCCTGGGCGGCGCCGGGACCGAGGCGACCGACCGGGCGATCCCGCGGATCTCGCTGCGCGACTTCGAGAACCGCCGCGAGGAGGTCACCGAGGAGCTGTGGTCGGCGGCCACCCGGATCGGCTTCTTCCAGCTCGTCGACCACGGGATCGACCTGTCCGAGGTCGACGCGGCGTTCGCGGCAGCCGAGGCGTTCTTCGCCCTGCCCGACGAGGTCAAGGCGCGCTGGGCGCTGCCGAAGGGGCGCAACGCCGGCTGGGAGAAGCTGAGCCAGGTCCGCCCCTCCACCGGCACCGTCGACCAGAAGGAGTCGTTCCAGGTCACCCGGCCGCGGATGGCCGGCCTGTGGCCGGATGACGACGAGCTGCCCGGGTTCCGCCAGACCCTGCTCGCCCTCGAGCGCCGCTGCTGGGAACTGGCGGTGCGGGTGCTGTCCTGCTTCGCCGACCGGCTCGGCTTCCCGCGCGACTTCTTCACCACGGCCCACGACCCGGCGGCACCGACCTACCAGAGCACGCTGCGGCTGCTGCACTACCTGCCGCTCAGCCCGGAACTGGCCGGCGCGCCCGGGATCTGGCGGGCCGGCGCGCACACCGACTTCGACTGCCTCACCCTGCTCTTCCAGCGCACCGGCCAGGACGGGCTGCAGCTGCTGCCCGGCCGGGAGGCCGATGGGGAGCGCTGGACGCCGGTTCCGGCCGCCGCCGACGCGATCACCTGCAACATCGGCGACATGCTGATGCGCTGGAGCGACGACCAGTTGGCGTCGACCTTCCACCGCGTCCGGCTGCCCGCCGCCGGCGAGTACCTCGGCCCGCGGTACAGCCTGGCCTTCTTCGCCCAGGCCAACGAGGACGTGGTGATCTCCAGCCCGTCCGGGCGGTACCCGGACATCACCGCCCGCGACTACCTGCTCCAGCGGATCCAGGCCAACTACGGCGGCTAGCCGCGTCGGGGGCCCCCGGGCGGGGGGGCCGGCCCCCCCGCGGCCCCCCCCCCCCCCCGCCCGGGGGG
>JADGHD010000552.1 GCA_019689615.1 Frankia sp.
CCGCCAGACCCGCAGGCCCCGCCGAGCGGCCCCTGGCCGGACTGCGGGTCCTCGACCTCGGGGTCATCGTCGTCGGCGCCGAACAGGGACGCCTGCTCGCCGACCAGGGCGCCGACGTCATCAAGGTCGAGAACAGCGCCTTCCCCGACGGCAGCCGCCAGACCCGCGACGGCAGACCCATCTCGGTGACCTTCGCCGCCGGACACCGCAACAAGCGCAGCCTCGGCCTGGACCTACGCTCCCCCCGCGGCAGGGACCTGTTCCTGCGGCTCGTCGCCGACACCGACGTCGTGCTCACCAACTTCCGCCCCGGCACCCTGGAATCACTCGAACTCGGCTACGACGTCCTCGCCAAGGTCAACCCGGGCGTCATCGTCGTCGACAGCTCCGCGTTCGGCCCCACCGGGCCGTGGAGCCGGCGCCTCGGCTACGGGCCGCTGGTGCGTGCCTCCGCCGGGATGACCACGCAGTGGCGCTACCCGGAGAACCTCCGGCCCCAGGGCTCCGACGGGTTCTGCGACGCGCTGACGGTCTACCCGGACCACGTCGCCGCCCGTATCGGCATCGCCGGTGTGCTGGCGCTGCTCGTCCGCCGTCGGCGAACCGGCCGCGGCGGCACCGTCAGCGTCAGCCAGACGGAGGTCATGCTCGGTCACATGGCCCCGCTCGCGGCCGAGAAAGCCCTGGCCGAGGCGGGCGTCGAACTGACAGGGCCGACGGAGCCCGACGCCCCGTGGGGTGCGTTCCCCACCGCCGGCGACGACGACTGGTGCGTGGTGACCGTCCGCGACGACGCCGACTGGCAGGCGCTGTGCCGGGTGATCGGCCGGGCCGACCTCGCCGCGGATCCCACCCTCGCCGACGCCGGAGGGCGCGCCGGCGCGCGCGAGCGCATCGAGGCGGCCCTCGTCGGCTGGCTTGCCGGGCACGGCGCGGTCGAGGCGATGCATCTTCTACAGAACGCCGGGGTGCCCGCTGGGGCGATGCTGCGCGTCGCGGATCTGCCGTCGTTCCCCTACTTCACCGAGCGCGGCCTGCTCCGCCTTACCGAACATCCGCATCTCAGGCGGCCTTTCTACCTGGAGAATGCCCCGGTCCGGTCCGAGCGCATGCCGGACCCGCCCGACCGTCCCGCACCCCTGCTCGGCGAACACACCGAGCAGATCGCCCGCGAACTGCTCGGCCTCACCGAGGCGGAGATCGCCGAACTGGTCAGCGAGAACGTCCTGCAACCGCCGCGCCCGGCAGCCGGTGACACAGCGGCCGGGGTGTCCGACGAGCGTCAGACACCCCCTCACAGGACCGATCCGTTGACCGGACCTCAGACGGCGGCGAACCGGTGAACGCGACCGACGGCCGCGGCCGCAGGTCGGCCTCGGCAGCGAGGTCGTGAATGCCGTGAGGCGTCTCATGGCTTGTGTATGACGCACCGCCCGGCCACGAGGCGACGCCCCGCTCGCCCGGCAGTGGGCCAAGGGGGTTGTCCGGCTGGTGCGGGTCGTCGCGAGCTCGACACCGCGAGCAACGGGACGGCCTAACCGCCAGGAACACCGCGCGGCGGGCGGGAGGCGCAAGCCCGGTCGGCTGCCCGCATCCCGCCTGCCGGACACTTGAGACGTGTGCCGCCTGGCTTGGTCACCGGCGGCTCCGGCCACGGCAGGCGGAACTACGATCAGTACATGGCGCCCGTTCCCGCCCACTCCGCGGCGTCCGCGCCGGACGGCCCCGACGTCGGCGCGGCCGAGGGCGCCGAGCCTGCCCGGCACCGGCCGCTGCGCCGCGACGCCGAGCGCAACCGGCGGCGGATCCTGGAGGGGGCGGCGTCGGCGTTCGCCGAGCTCGGCCTGGACGTGTCGACCGACGAGATCGCCCGGCGGGCCGGGGTCGGCATCGGCACGTTCTACCGGCGGTTCCCGACGAAGGATCTGCTGATCGACGCGCTGTTCGAGGACCGGGTCGGCAAGGTCGTCGAACTCGCCGAGGAGTGCCTGCGCCACGAGGACCCGTGGACAGGCCTGGTGACGTTCCTCGACCAGTCGACCGCATGGCAGGTCGCCGACCGCGGTCTGAAGGAGGTCGTGTTCAACACCGCGCACGGCCGCAGCCGGATCGCCCGGGACCGCGACCGGATCGGTCCGCTGGTCGCGGCACTGGTCAACCGGGCGAAGCAGGCCGGCGCCCTGCGCGCCGACGTCGCCGGCGCGGACCTCGCGCTCATCCAGCTCATGCTGGCCACCGCCGCCGACGTCACCCGCGACGTCGCCCCCGAGGCCTGGCGGCGCTTCCTCGCCCTCACCCTCGACGGCCTGCGCGCCCGCCGCGACGGGCCGAGCGAGCTGCCGCACCCGCCGCTGGACCTGGAGCAGATCACCCAGGTCATGTCCTGCCGCCGGCACTCGGGCCGCTAGCAGCCGCCGGCCGGCTCAGGGCGCGACCGTGGCCGTCAGGTGCTCGCCGAAGTGGCGGGCGGCGAGGTCGGCGACGGTTTCCATGGCGCCGGGCTCCTCGAACAGGTGGGTCGCCCCCGGGACGACGACCAGCCGCGCCGGGCAGCACAGCCGCGCCAGCGCCTCCTGGTTCAGCGTGATGACGACGTCGTCGGCACCGCCGACGATCAGCAGGGTGGGGGCGGTGACCCGGGGCAGGTCCGCGCCGGCCAGGTCGGGCCGCCCGCCCCGGGAGACGACGGCGCCGACCGTGTCCGGCCGCCTGGCCGCCGCGATCAGCGCGGCCGCGGCCCCGGTGCTCGCCCCGAACAGGCCGATCCCACCGGAGCGCGGCAGGGCGAGCCGGCGCCCGCTCGGCCCGCCCGGGGAGGTCGCCCAGTCGATGAGGTCGACGACCCGGCCGGCCAGCAGCTCGATGTCGAACCGGTAGCGGCCGGTGGTCATGTCCTCGGCTTCCTCGTCCGCCGTGAGCAGGTCGGCGAGCAGGGTGCCGAAGCCGGCGTCGAGCAGCGTGCCCGCGACCGCCCGGTTGCGCGGGCTGAACCGGCTGCTGCCGCTGCCGTGCGCGAAGATGACCAGCCCGCGCGCCCCGTCCGGGACGTCGAGGTCCGCGTTGAGCTCGACGTCGCGCCCCGGGACCCGCAGCGGATGGATGTCGATCGCCATGTCGTCACCGCCTCCCCGACGGAGCCAGTGGCCTGGGTGTGCTCTCGCGACCTACCCGCCGTTACCGCCACCAACCGCGGCCCGCCAGCCGGGCGGGGCGGGCCGGGAGGCGCGCCGCGCCCCTGGTCAGCCGCGGCGACCGGCTGCCGGCTCCGCTCAGATAGGGAGGTAACCGCCGCCGGCGGCCCAGTCGGCATAGGAAGGCACAGGAAGAGGTGGCCCGCCGGGGTCGGGCGGTTGCCGCCGGCCGGCGTGGACGGTGGGAGCATGCTGGTGCCCATGCGGCACCTGACGGTCGACGATCGGCTCCCCCAGCATCGGCCTGGCGAGCCGGACGCCTTCGACGAGACCGAGGGCATGGACGCCGCCGCCCGGCGCTCGCCGGGCATCTCGCCGAGCGCGCGGATGCTGCGGCTGCTGTCGCTGCTGCAGACGCACCGCTACTGGCCGGGTTCCGAGCTGGCCGAGCGGCTCGGGGTCAGCGCGCGGACGCTGCGCCGTGACGTCGACCGGCTGCGCGAGCTGGGCTACCCGGTGCAGGCCAGCCGGGGCACCGCCGGC
>JADGHD010000553.1 GCA_019689615.1 Frankia sp.
GGCTGGGCGCGGCCGGACGGGGTCGGTGACGGTGAGCGACGCCAGTAGGGCCTCGGCGAGGTCCTCGGCCGGTACGGCCTCGGCCAGCGCGGGGTCGTCCACCGCCTCACCTCCCCTCGGGCTGCTCGCAGGGCGGCCCGTCAGCGCGCCGGCTCTGCGCGCGCCGGCTCTGCGGCGGCGCGGACGCGGCCTGACCGCTTCCGCGACCACTATTTCACCTTCTGGGTACGACATCGCCGTCTGCCGCCGGATACCACCTCCGTGCCGTCGCCCGCCGGGATGTCGTGGTCGGTCCCGGGGTGGCTCGGACGGGCGCCGGGCTGGCCCGCGCGCCGATGGCACCGCAGCCGCCGCTGGTTGGGCGGCGGGCACGCGTCGGCGGCCGTGGCGGTGGCCGGGCCCTCGCCTGGCCCACCAGGCGGTTGCGGGGCCTGCTCCCGCGAGCGTGGTATTTCGCATCGGTCGGGTGCGCCCGGCCGATACCGTTAGCGCCCATGACGCGCCGCTTTACCAGAACGACCGAGGATTTCCCCTGCCTGGTCTGCGGCGCGGCCGTGCGCGGGGACGGCTACACCAACCACTGCCCGCGCTGCCTGTGGTCCCGGCACGTGGACGTGTTCCCGGGCGACCGGGCGGCCGACTGCGGCGGGCTGATGCGGCCGATCGCCGTCGAGCAGCGCGCGCACGACGTGATGCTCACCCACCGCTGCGAGGACTGCGGCCACCAGCGCCGGAACCGGACCGCCGCCGGCGACGACCGGGACGCGGTTCTTCGGCTGGCCGCCGAGATCGCCGCCGCCGGGCTCACCGGCGGCCGGTTGGCGTTCGCCGGCCCCACCGCGACCAGCGGCGGCGCCCGCCGGGCCGATGGCGGCGCCACGGGCCCGGCGGGCAGGACTCGTCGATCCGGCCGGCCGGCCCGCGCCGAGCGGGCCGCCGCGGCCGGCGGGCGCCGGCGCGACCGGCGGCGGGCGGGTCAGGGGTAGAGGCCGCGGGTGCGGTGCGCCTCGGCCACCCGCCCGACACCGATCACGTGGGCGGCCTCGCGCAGTGACAGCCGGTGCTCGCTGGCCATCGCCGACACCTGGTTGTAGGCCCGCTCCATCAGTTCCCGCAGCCGGTCGTTCACCTGGTCCTCGGTCCAGAAGTAGGCCTGCAGGCCCTGCACCCACTCGAAGTACGAGACGGCGACCCCGCCGCCGTTGGCCAGGATGTCCGGGACGACGAGCACCCCGCGCTCGGCCAGTACCTCGTCGGCGTCCGCGGTGACCGGGCCGTTGGCGCCCTCGACGATGATCCGGGCCCGCACCCTCTCGGCGTTCGCCGCGGTCACCACGCCCTCCAGCGCGGCCGGCACCAGCACGTCGACGTCCAGCTCCAGCAGCTCGGCGTTGCTGATGGTGTCCGTGCCCGGGTAGCCGACGACGGTGTCGGCGCCGCGGGCGAGGTGGCGGATCAGCGCGGCCGGGTTCAGCCCACCGGGGTTGTAGATCCCGCCCTTGACGTCGGACACGGCGACCACCCGGCAGCCGGCGTCGTGCAGGTACTGCGCGGCCAGCGCGCCCACCTTGCCGAAGCCCTGCACGGCGACGGTCACCTCGCGCGGGTCGAGGCCGCGTTCCCGCAGCGCCGAGAACGTCGCCAGCTGCACCCCCCGGCTGGTCGCCCCGGCCCGGCCGGCGGAGCCGCCGATGGCCAGCGGCTTGCCGGTGACCACCCCGTGCGCGGTGTAGCCGCTGTGCGCCGAGTAGGTGTCCATCAGCCAGGCCATCGTCTGCTCGTCCGTGCCCACGTCCGGCGCCGGGATGTCCTTCTCCGGGCCGATCAGCGGCACCAGCTCGGCGGCGTAGCGGCGGGTCATCCGTTCCCGCTCGGCGGGCGAGAGCATGCTCGGCTCCACCGCGATCCCGCCCTTGGCACCCCCGTACGGGATCCCCATCAGCGCGCATTTCCAGGTCATCCACATGGCCAGGGCCTTCACCTCGTCGAGGTCGGTCGACGGGTGGTAACGGATGCCACCCTTGGCCGGGCCGCGGGCGAGGTTGTGCTGCACCCGGTAGCCGGTGAGGACGAGGAGCTGACCGTCATCGCGCCGCAGCGGGACGCTGACGGTTACCGACCGCCGGGGCGTCCGGAGCAGGTCGTGCATTCCGTCATCGAGACCGAGGTGGCGCACCGCCTTCTCCAGTTGGACGCAGGCGGTTTCCCACGGTGAAGACTCGAGACTCACTGGCCCTCCCTTGCTGGCCCGCGCTGGGGCGGACCGGGCTGGCCGCAGCCGCCGGCTGCCGTGCCGGGGGTGGGTGCCCCCCCGGCTGCCTGCCGGCGGAAGCCACCCGTCGCCCCCGCGAGCGCATCGCCGTTGATGCAGAGGTCACGCACGGTACTCGCCAGCGGCGCCGCTCTCCACGCGGCCTGGCGTGGCCCTGCGGGTACGGTCGTCGAGGTGCGGCCCCATTCGCCCGGCGGGGACAGCGCGTCGTCCCGGCGTGACAACGGCGTAACCGGCCCGCTCGCGGCCCAGCGCCCGCAAGTCGGTGCGTTGGCCTCCTCCGGTCAGGCGGTAGCGAATATGAGCGAAAGCAGCTCTGCTGGGAGAGTCGTGTCGGCTGGCCACGACGCGCCGCCGCCACGCCCGCCACGGGAGTCCAACGACGCGTCGGTGGCGGCGAGACGCGGCGCCGCCGGCCTGGCCGCGCTGTGGTGGCGGCAGCCCTGGTCGCGGCGCCGGCTGTGGGCGGTGTGGGCGGCCAGCAGGGCCGTGCTGCTGACGCTGGCGCTCGCCGTCGGCGAGCTGGGCGCGCAGCACAGCGTGACCGGCGACATCGACCTCTACCGGGACTGGGGCGAGCGCCTCGTCGGCGGCGACGGGCTGCCGAGCGGCGACGAGAAGTGGCAGTACCCGCCGGGCGCCGCCGTGGTGTTCGCGGCGCCGGCTGGGGTGGGCGCGCTCACCGGGCTGCCGTACCGGGTGGGGTTCGCGCTGCTCATGCTCGCCGTCGACGCGGCGCTGACCGCCGCGCTCGCCCGGGCCGGCGGGACCGGGGCGGCCCGGGTGTGGCTGGTGGGCACGACGGCGCTCGGGCCGGTGACGCTGGCGCGGTTCGATCTCGTGCCGGCTGCCTGTGTGGTCGCGGGGCTTGTGGCGCTCGCCGCCGCTCGCGGGCCGCGCTGGGGGCGGGCCGGGTTCGCCGTCGGGCTCGGTGCCCTGGTCAAGGCCTGGCCGGCAGCCCTGCTGGTCGCGCTGGGCCGGCCGCGCGCTCCGGTCCGGCCGCCGCTGGCACGGTTTGTCGCCGGCCTCGCGGCGGCCGCGGCCAGCGTGGTCGCCCTGCTGGCCGCCGCCGGGGCCGCGGGCGACCTGCTCGGGTTCCTGGACGCCCAGCAGGCGCGCGGGCTGCAGCTGGAGGCGGTGGCGGCGACGCCGTACGTCGTGGCCCGGATGCTCGGCCTTGGCGAGGCCTCCACCTACTCGTACGGGGCGCTGCAGTTCGACGACTCACTGGCCCGGGCGGTCGCGACGGCGTGCTCGCTGGTCGAGCTCGCGGTCCTCGCGGCGGCGGCGCTGTGGTGGTGGGCGGCGCCGCGCCGGGGCGGGCGGCCGCCCCCAGCCGCCGCGGGGGGCGGGCCCGCCCGCCGCCCCCCCCCCCCCCCG
>JADGHD010000554.1 GCA_019689615.1 Frankia sp.
GTCCTGGCTTCCCCGGGCGACGACGCCGGGGGTGCGGGCGCTGGCGGCCAGCCCCGGGTCGAGCACCCGCGGCCCGCTCGTCACCCCGCCCGCCGCGGCGAGCCGCCAGCGGTAGCCACCGGCCCGCCGCTGCTCGCGCTCCAGCCCGTCCACCGCGTCGAGCGTGTCGACCAGCGTCGGCGTGCCGGCGCCAACAGCGCTGAGCCCGGCAGCGCTGGCACCGGCCGCCGCGGCGTCCGCCGTGGCCGCGGCGGTGGCGACGGGCCCGGCGGCCATGGGGAGGGTGCCCGCCGTCGGCGGCGGCTCGGTCGCGCCCGTTGGTTCGGTTCCATCCGGCAGCACCGCCACCGCCGTCACGCCGAGCGCCGGCAGGGCCGACGCGCCCCAGCCGCCGCCCGCGACCAGGTCCGCCACCACCTGGGCGAGGAACTCCCTGGCCGCCGGCGCCGTCCCGCCCGCGGCATCCAGCGGCGTCGGGCCGTGGCCGCCAACGAGCGTGTAGGTCACGCCATCCGGCCAGGGCGCGAGCACCAGGGTCCGCCCGCTCGTGGCGACGACCTGGTGGTCGGCGGCCGGCCCGGTGCCGAGCCGGTCGGTGCCGCGGATGGCCAGGGCGGCCAGCAGCGCCGGGCCGACCAGCAGGACGACGGCTGACAGGACGGGACGGGCCCGCCGGGCGAGCCGCCGCGGGGCGGGCCGGGGAGCCAGCAGCGCCGCGGCGACGCCGGCCACCAGCGCGGCGACGACGACCGGGTCCTGCCCGGTCACCCACCCGGCCGCGGCCAGCAGCCAGCAGCCGGCCACGGCGGACAGCGCGGCGCGCGGCGCGGCCCCGGCCGCCGCCAGCACGCAGACCAGCGCGAACAGCCCGAACCGCGCCGAGGGCGTCCCGTCGACGGTGCCCGCCTCGGCCTGCCTGGTCAGCAGCAACAGCACCCCGGTCAGGCCGTCCGTCGACGGGGCGACCCGCAGGGCGGGCAGCAGCGGCGTGGCTGCCACCGCGAGGACGCCGACCACCCGCGCCGCCAGCGCCCACCGCGCCCTGCCGTTCGCCAGCCCCCGCCAACGGGCGACGAGAGCGGCCGTGACGGCGACGACGGCGAGCGCGAGCAGCCCTGGCGCGCAGGCCACGGCCACCAGCAGCGCGGCGGCGAGCGCCCACGCCGGCCACCAGCCAGGCCGCCGCGGCGCGCCCGCCGGCCCGACGGCGAACAGCCGGAGCGCGGCCGCGAGAACGAGCGGGACGGCGGCAGCGGCCCCGACCGCGGCCACATCACCCCCGGCCGCCGCCGCGGTGACCGGGGGCGCGAGCGCGTAGCCGGCGGCGAGCCCGGCCCGCGCCCACCCGCGCCCGAGCGGCCCGCCAGCGAGCCCGCGCAGGTCGGCGAGCGCCGCGGTCGCCCGGTAGGCGGCGAGGCCGGCCAGCAGCGGCCCGCCGGCGAGCAGCACCCGGGCGGCGAGGTCTGGCTTGCCGCCCAGCGCCGAGGCGAGCAGGGCGAGGAACGCGGTCCAGGCCGGTGCCGGCCCCGGACCACCGAGCAGCCCGCCCGCGGGGCCCAGCCAGCCGGACCAGACAGCCGCCCAGAGGTCATCCGCGCCGGGCGGCAGCGACGGCGGGCGCACGGCGTCGACGGCGCTCGCCACCAGCCCCATGGCCGCGAGCAGGACGGCCAGTGCCACCCCCGGCCGCGGCGCCAGGCAGCGACGCCAGGGCTGGCGGGCCGATTGCCACGCCGGGCGCGCGGGCGGAGGTATCGCGCCCGGCTCCGCCGGCTCGAGCCAGTCGGGCGGTGCCGCCGAGCCGAGACGCGCGCGCGGGAGCAGGGGGCGCACGACGCGGGCCGGCACCCGGCTGGTCCGCGCGGACCAGCGGGACAGTCGCCACAGCCGCGTCGGGTCGGCGAGCGCCCGGCCGGCCACCACGACCTCGGCTCGGGCGGCGCCCAGCCGGGCGCGGGCCAGCGCGCGCAACGCCCGTAGGACCGCGACGGTGACGATGGCGCAGGCCGTCAGCGGCCAGCGCGCTGGCCCGGCGTGCGCGAGCCGGACCCGCAGCGCGTCCGCCCGCTCGGTTGGCGACCCGCCCCAGGCCGGCACCGCCGCGCCAACCGCCGGCCAGGGCGCCGGTGCCGACCCGACGCGCGCCCGCGCCACCGCTCGGCTGCCGTCCGCTCCCCCGGCGTCCTCCCGGGCGGGAGGCCGCACGGTGGCGGGCAGCATCCGGGCGGATGGGACGGCGGCCACGCGCAGCCCGGACCGCCAGGCGCGCCAGCACAGGTCGAGGTCGTCTGCCCGGGCCGCGGCCGGGTTGAGCCCGCCAAGCCAGCGCCAGGCGTCGGCGCGGACCAGCATCCCGGACCGGGACACCGCGAGCACGTCCCGCGCGGCCTGCCGTGGCCCCGGCGCGGGCAGGCGCCGGCCCGCCAGGTCGACGGTCAGCCCGGCCGACCAGGAGACGCCCCCGTCCGCATCCCCTGGCTCCTTCGCCCAGGGCAGCGCCGGGCCGAGGATCGCGGCCCCCGGGTCGAGGGCGGCGTAGGCGAGGAGCCGGTCGAGCGCGTCCGGCGCCGGGACCGTCGTCTCGTCGAGCAGCCAGACGAAGCCACCGGACACCGGCAGCGCGCCGCTGTGCCGCAGCGCGAGCGCGGCGGCGACGGCCGGCGACGAGCCGACCACCTGGATGGTGAGGACCCGGGAGACCGGGTGGACCTGTGCGGCGAGCGCCGCCTGCAGGTAGGGCGGGGTTGGCGGCGCTGGCGGCCCGGACAGCGGGAACGGCTCGGCAGCGCCCGGCGGCGGCGCGGCACCGGGTTCGGCTGGCCGGGCGGTCCCGGCGGGTTGGCCGCCGCCCGCCCGCCGTTGGGCCGGGATCGGCCGCCGGGCGGGCGGCGTCAGGTGATGGTCGCTCGCCTGGGCGCAGATGACCGCGACGACCGTGGGGTGCGAGGCGGGCCGGTTCGGCCCGTTCCCCGGCGGATGCGGCGAGCGCGGCGAGGGTGACGAATCGCCCTCGGACGCCGTCCTCGGTGGCGGTTCGGCTGGGCTTCTGCCTACCGTGGCCGCCACCGGAGGACCCGCGCCGCTAGACGGCCCGGCGGCGCTGCTTGCGCCGTTCCCGCTCGGACATGCCGCCCCAGATGCCGAACCGCTCGTCGTTGGCGAGCGCGTACTCCAGGCACTCGGCGCGGACCTCGCAGCCGGCGCAGATGCGCTTGGCCTCGCGGGTCGAGCCGCCCTTCTCCGGGAAGAAGGCCTCGGGGTCGGTCTGCGCGCACAGCGCGCGCTCCTGCCACTCCATGGCCTCGCCGAGCAGGTCGCCCAGGCCGATCTCGATCACGTCGGCGAGCACCGGCCGCCCGCCGCCCGTAGTGCCACCGGCCGGCGCGCGCCGCGCGGCGGCGCCGCCAGCCAGCGCGCCCGGCTGGGCGGTCTCGTCAGCCAGGTCGTCGATGTCCGACAGGTCGTCGTCCTCCTCGTCCTCGTCGAGGTCGTCCTCGGCCTCGTCGACGAGGTCCTCGAGGTCGTCATCGGCGAGCGCGGCCTCGCCGGGGCGGGGCGCGGGCCGGACGATGCCGGCGAACGCGGCCTCGCAGCCATCGGCGGGACCGGCCAGGTCAGCGGGGACAGCGGGGGCGCTGTCG
>JADGHD010000555.1 GCA_019689615.1 Frankia sp.
GCCCCGGCCCCGGCCCCGCCCACCGCACGACGCCCGCCTAGCCGAAGGACCCGACATGCTGCCAGCTCGCTTATCAGCCAACCCCGTCGCCGGCCGCGCGCCGCGGACCACCCGCCGGGGAGGTGCGGCATGACCGGCGACGCGACCGCCGCCACCGCGCCGCCGGTGCCGGACACCCTGGAGGAGGCGCTGTCGCCGCAGTGGCTGACGGCGGCGCTGGGCGTGCGCTACCCCGGCATCCAGGTCACCGCGGTCGAGCCGGGCCCGGTCATCAGCCGGGTGGCCACCAACGCCCGGTTCCGGATCGAGTGCGCCGAGGGCACGCTGCCCGAGGGCGTCTCGCCGAACCTGTGCGTGAAGGGCTACTTCACCGAGGTCGGCCGCAGGTACCGCAACGCCGGCGAGTTCGAGGCCTGCTTCTACCGGGACGTCGCCCCCAGCACGGACATGCGCACGCTGCGCGCCCACTACGCGGACTTCCACCCCGAGACCCGCCACGGCGTCGTGATCACCGAGGACGTCGTCGTCCAGGGCGCGGTGTTCCTGGACGCGCTCAGCCCCTACACCCCGGAGCAGACGGCCCAGAGCCTCACCGAGCTCGCCCGGCTGCACGCCAGCACCTGGAACCACCCGGGGCTGGCCCAGGTGAGCTGTCTGGCCCCGCGGCTGGCCAGCTACCTGGTGCTGCGCGGCGTGCCGGAGATCCGGGAGAACTTCGACGGCCCGATCGGGGCCGGCGTGCCGGTGGAGGTACGCGACGCGGAGCGGCTCAACGCCGCCTACCGGCTCATCGCCGAGGGCGCGGCCAGCGCGTCGCCCTGGTCGGTGATCCACGGCGACGCCCACGTCGGCAACGTCTACCTGGACGGCGTCGGGCGGCCGTCGTTCCTCGACTGGCAGATCGCCCAGCGTGGCCCGTGGTACCTCGACGTCGGCTACCACATCGCCTCGGCGCTCACGATCGAGGACCGCCGCCGCCACGAGCGTGACCTTCTCCGCCACTACCTCGAGGAGCTGCGCGCCGGCGGGGTCGACCCCGCCCCGCCCGAGGACGAGGCCTGGCTGCTGGTGCGCCGCGGCGTCGTGCACGGCTTCTTCCTCTGGGGCATCACCCAGAAGGTGAATCCGGCGATCACCGCCGAGTTGCTGACCCGGTTGGGGACGGCCGCCGCCGACCACGACGCGCTGCGCGCCGTCGAGAACGCGAAGGACTGGTGATGACGACGACGCAAGCCAGCACGAACGGCGCTGCCGGCGGGTCAGGCACGCCCGCGGCGGCCAGGCCGTCGATCGAGGACCGCTGGCTGCGGCTGGCGCCGATCCGGATCGGCTGGCTGGGCATGGAGTGGGCCCGGTTCGAGCGCGAGATCCGGATGGCCTTCGACGAGGGCATCGAGCGCGGCCTGCTCGACCGCCGCTACGAGTTCCTGTTCGAGGACGACGCCGGTCTGCCGCAGGGCACGGCGAAGGGCGGCGTCGAGGCGTTCCGCCGGCTGGTGGACGCCGGCTGCCTGGCCGTCGTCGGCGCCAACTACACCGACTCGGCGATGGCGCTCGCCGAGCACGCCAACGCCGCCCAGGTGCCGCTGATCAGCATGTGCGGCACCGACGAGTTCCACGGCGAGTACTGCTTCCGGCTGGGCAACGGCGACGTCGGCGGCGACCCGGCGCTCATGGTCAACTGGCTGAGGCGCAAGGGCCACCGGCGGGTCGCGGTGGTGGCCCCGTGGTCGCCGATCTCCCCGGAGTACTTCCGCTTCTTCCGGCAGGAGTGCCGCCGGCACGGCATCTCGATCGCCGCGGTCGAGGAGGTCAACAACACCACGACCGTCGACCAGCTCGCGCAGGTGTTCGAGACGTTGCGGGCGTCGAACGCCGACGCGCTGGCCTGGCTCGGCTACGGCGGGCTGGTGGTCGCCGGCATCGTGCGGGCCGCGCTGGAGAAGGTCGGCTGGGACCCGCCGCGGATCATGACGACCGCGTTCATGCAGTACATCTGGGGGTTCGAGCAGCTCGAGGGCTGGGTCGGGGTCGACCAGTGGTGCCCGCAGAACCCCCGGATGCACGAGTTCCACCGCCGCTTCGTGGCCCGCTACGGCGAGGACCCGTGGATGTGGCCGAACGCGATCCCCGGCCTGGCCTACGACATGGCGGCAACCGTCGTCGAGGGCCTGCACCGGGCGACCGTGCTCACCGGCCGCGGCCTCAAGGAGGGGATCGAGCGGATCCGGTTCATGCCGGCCGTCACCGGCGGCCCGAACACGCACATCGCCGGCGGCCCCTACGACCACCAGCTGTTCAAGGGCGACTGGCTGCACTTCGGCCGGGTCCGCGACGGCCGGCTGGAGTTCGAAGGCCTGTTCGAGCCGACGCTCGACTAGCCATTCCCGCGGCCCCGCGGCGGCGGGGCGGCGCAGACCATCTGTGAACGTGAGGAGGCGGGTGTGCGCACGAAGGCAGCCGTGCTGTTCGAGCAGCCGGGCAAGTGGGAGACCACGGAGGTGGAGCTGGAGCCGCCCCGTCAGGACGAGCTGCTGATCCGGATGGCGGCGGCCGGGCTGTGCCACTCCGACGACCACGTGGCCACCGGCGACCTGCCGACGCCCCCGGGCGCGCTGCCGATGGCCGGCGGCCACGAGGGCGCCGGGATCGTCGAGGCGGTGGGCCCGGACACCCCCGGCTGGAAGGTCGGCGACCACGTCGTCCTGTCGTTCCTGCCGATGTGCGGGACGTGCCGCTGGTGCGCGTCCGGCCTGCAGAACCTGTGCGACAACGGCGCCCGGGTGCTCTCCGGCGTCCGGTCCGACGGCACCCGGCGGATGCGGCTGCCCGACGGGCGCGAGGTCGGCCAGGCCGCCGGGGTCTCCACGTTCGCCGAGCTGAGCACGGTCTCGGTGCAGTCGGCCGTGAAGATCCCGAACGACATCCCGCTGACCGCGGCCTGCCTGACCAGCTGCGGGGTGCCCACCGGCTGGGGCGCTGCCGTGCGCTCGGCCGACATCCGGCCGGGGCAGGTCGTCATCGTCATGGGCGTCGGCGGGATAGGCATCAACGCCGTGCAGGGGGCAGCGGCCGCCGGGGCGTCGATCGTGATCGCCGTCGACCCGGTGGAGCTCAAGCGCGAGACCGCGCTCAGGCTGGGTGCCACGCACGCGGTGGCCACCATGGCCGAGGCCACCGAGATCGCCCGGGCGCACACCAACGGCCAGGGCGCCGACGCGGCCATCCTGTGCATCGGGGTCAACCGCCCCGAGCACATCGCCGAGGGCGTCGAGTCGATCCGCAAGGCCGGCACCTGCGTGCTCGTCGGCATGGGCAAGGCGGCCGACGACCTGAACATGCCGGTGTCGGTGCGGCACGTCGTGCTCTACCAGAAGCGGATCCAGGGCTCGCTGTTCGGCTCGTCCAGCCCGTCCAGGGACATCCCGGCGATGCTCGAGCTCTACCGGCAGGGCCGGCTCAAGCTCGACGAGCTGATCACCACCCGCTACACCCTGGAGACGCTCAACGACGGCTACGCGGACATGCGCGCCGGCCGCAACATCCGCGGGGTCGTCGTCTTCGACGGCTGACCGACCAGGGCGCGTCCCGTGGCCCTCGGTCGGCGCGGGGCGCGCCCGAACAGCCGCGCGGGGCGCG
>JADGHD010000556.1 GCA_019689615.1 Frankia sp.
GGGGCCGGGCGGGCGCGGCCGGGGGCCGGGGGGGGGCGTGGGGGGGGCCGCCGGGGCCCCAGCCCAGGGGTGTGACCCCGCCGCCCGGTTGGCGGCGCGGCCGGCCGGTCCGCCGGCAGCCCGCGAGGGGTCGCGGGGTCGGTGGCCGGCTGGTGCCGGACGCCGCGGCGCATCAGGAAAGCAGGGGCGCGCAGGAGCGCTCGCCCGCGCTGGCCGGGGTCGGCGTGGGCTGGGCCGGGACGGCCGGTGCGCCGCCGGTGGCGGTCGCGCCGCGGGGGCCGATGACCAGGTGGACGGCCACGGCGGCGAGGAGCAGGAAGCCGGCGGCGATGGGGGCGGCGACGTTGAAGCCGTGGACCAGCGCCTCGTGGGCGGTGGCGGCGGTGTGGCTGTCGACGTAGCTGGCCGTAGCCGCGCCGGCGATGCTGCCGAACAGCGCCAGGCCCAGGGAGGCGCCGATCTGCTGGGAGGTCATGAACGCGCCGCCGGCGACCCCGGCGTCGCGGCCGGCGCCGAGCGTGGCGATGCTGTTGGCCGGCATCATCACCCAGCCCACGCCGAACCCGATCAGGAGCAGCGCCGGCAGGGCGCCCGTCCAGTAGGATCTGTCCGCCCGCAGGAACCCGATCATCGCCAGGCCGGCGGCGACCGAGGTCAGGCCGACGACCAGCAGGGCCCGGATCGGGACCCGCTGGATCAGGCGGCCGACGATGCGCACCCCGACGATCAGCGTCACGCCGAGCGGCAGGAACGCCGCCCCGGCGTGCGCCGGGGCGTACCCCAGCACCGTCTGCAGGTAGTAGGTCAGCAGGAACAGCCCGGTGAACAGGCCGGAGCCGATGGCGAACACCGCCAGGTAGGCGCCGCCGCGGCTGCGGTGCAACACGATCCGCAGCGGCAGCAGCGGCCGGGCGGTCCTGGCCTCGACGGCGACGAACGCCGCCACCAGCACCACGCCCGCGACCAGCGACGCGATCGTGGCGCCCGCGCCCCAGCCGTGGGTCTCGGCCCGGGAGAAGCCGAAGACCAGGCCCATCACCCCGAGAGTGACCAGCAGCGCGCCGGCGATGTCGAGCCGCTCCCGGGGCGTCCCACCGGCCACCGGGGCTGGCGTACGCCCGGCCGGCACCGACGCCATCGTGACAGCGATCGCGATGGCGGCCAGCGGGACGGCGACGAACAGGGCGACGCGCCAGTTGGCGACGTCGGTGATCAGGCCGCCGAGGATGAGCCCGATGCTCCAGCTCGAGCCCATCACCGTGCCGAAGATGGCGAAGGCGCGGGCGCGCTCGGCCGGGAGCGTGAAGGTGGTGCCGAGCAGCGCGAGCGCCGCCGGGCTGAACAGCGCGCCAAACAGGCCCTGAAGGCCGCGGCCGGCGAGCAGCATTCCGGTGTTGACGGCCGCGCCGGCCAGCACCGACGCGGCGGCGAAGCCGACCATGCCGGTGAGCAGGGCCAGGCGGCGGCCGAGCAGTTCGCCGACCCGGCCGCCGAGCAGGAGGAACCCGCCGTAGCCGAGGGCGAACGTGGTGATGACCCACTGCCGGGTCGGGTCGGACATCCCCAGGTCCCGCTGCGCGGACGGCAGGGCGAGGTTCATGATCGTGACGTCGGCGATGATCATCAGCTGGCCGAGCGCTGCTGCTGCGAGCGCCCACCAGCGCCGCGACGCCACGGCGTTCCCTGGTGTTGCTGCCACGGCCGGCGCGGGCCCGGCCACGGCGGACGTGCTGGTACTCATCGCGAGGTGCGCTCCCGTCTCGGCCCCGGTGGGGCCGCGAACGAAATGATTGGCACTGCCAACGTTGGCCACGCCAACCATAACAGGATTTGTGGGTCGCGCCAACGGAGTCCTAGACTTCCCGCATGGGTGGGCATCGGCTGACACACGACAGGCCCGGCCCGGCCGGGCAGCCGGCCATCGACGACGCCGGGCCCCACCCGGACCCGCTGCCCTGGCCGTCGCGGCTGCGCTCGCTGCCGAGCTGGCTGGTCGGCAAGACGTCGAGCCACGCGCACCGGGTGACCACCGAGGCGTTCGCCGCCATCAGCGCCCGCAAGTACCACTACGCGCTGCTCGCCTCGCTCGCCGAGTTCGGCCCGTCCAGCCAGGCAGACCTCGGCCGCCGCTGCAGCTTCGACCGCAGCGACGTGGCGATCCTGGTCAACGAGCTGCTGGAGGCCGGCTACGTCGAGCGCACCCAGGACCCGGCCGACCGCCGCCGCAACATCGTCGCGCTGACCCCGGCCGGCCGCGAGCGCCTCGCCGAGTTCGACAGGGTCGCCGCCGGGATCCAGGAGCGGCTGCTCGGCCCGCTGGGCGCCGACGAGCGCGCCGAGCTCGTCCGCCTGCTCACCCGGGTCCTCGACCACCTCGGCGGCGTGGTGCACTGACCACGCCGCCGAGGTGGTCACAGCGTGCGCAGGACGCGGGCGGGGTTGCCGACCGCGACGACGCCCGCGGGGATGTCACGGGTGACGACGGAGCCGGCGCCGATGACCGAGTTCTCGCCGATGGTGACGCCCGGGCAGACGATGACCCCGCCGCCGAGCCACACGTTGTCCCCGATCGTGATCGGCTCGCCGGCCTCCCGGCCGGTGCGCCGCAGCGCGGGATCGAGCGGGTGGGTCGGGGTGAGCAGCTGCACCCCCGGGCCGATCTGCACGTCGGCGCCGATGGTGATCCGGGCGACGTCGAGCAGCACCGCGCCGGTGTTGACGAACGTGCCCGGCCCGATCGTGGTCTGGTAGCCGTAGTCGACGTGGAACGGGGGGAGGATCTCCACCCGTTCGCCGACGGAGCCGAGCAGCTCGGCGAGGATCTCGGCGCGCAGCGCGGTCTCGGTCGCGCTGGTGGCGTTGAACCGCTCGCGCAGCCGGGCGGCGCGCAGCCGGTCGGCGGTGAGCTGCGGGTCGTCGGCGTGGTAGAGCTCACCGGCGAGCATCCGCCGCTTCTCCGCCGACATGCCCGCGGTCTCGTCCGCGGCCGGTTCGGCCTTCGCCATCGGTCCTCCATCCCCGCCGCCCACGGCGGGCGGCCACGCGGGCGCTGTCCCGCCCCGTTCCGTCCTACCTTCTGCCCGGTGCGCGCACAATGTCGGCTGTGGGCGTGCTGCGCCGGGCCACGGACGCCGATCTCGACCTGCTGGTGGCACTCGCCCGCGAGTTCAACGAGGTGGACGGCCACCCGCACGACGACGACCGGGTCCGCCAGGCGCTGGTCCCGCTGCTCGCCGACGACACGTTCGGCCAGGCCTGCCTGATCGTCCCGCCCGCCCCGGCCGGCGCCGGCGACGGCGCGGACCCCGAGCCGGTCGGCTACCTGGTGGTCTGCTGGAGCTACAGCATCGAGGGCGGCGGGAAGGAGGCCGTCCTCGACGAGCTCTACGTCCGGGACCGCGACCGGGGCGCGGGGCTGGGCTCGGCGGCGATGGCCGAGCTGTTCGACCGCTGCCGCGCCGCCGGCATGCGCCGCCTGTTCCTGGAGACCGAGGCCCCCAACGAGCAGGCCCGCCGCTTCTACCGCCGCCTCGGCTTCACCGACGAGCCCTCCGTCTGGATGTCCCGCGAGCTCTGACACCGGTCCGCCCGCCTCGGAGGCGGGCCGGTGGCCTCAC
This sequence comes from Frankia sp., assembly GCA_019689615.1. Classification (GTDB taxonomy): domain Bacteria; phylum Actinomycetota; class Actinomycetes; order Frankiales; family Frankiaceae; genus Pseudofrankia. The sequence continues at coordinate 3,618 of JADGHD010000556.1, forward strand.
GGGGAGGGTGGGCCGCCGCGC
>JADGHD010000557.1 GCA_019689615.1 Frankia sp.
ACCCCGCGGGCCCCGGCCTGCCCGCCGGCCCACCCGGCGGACCCGCCGCCGGTCCCAGGCCCACCCGCCGCCTGCGCCAGCGGCGAGGCCGGCTCGACTACGTTTGATCGCATGACGACGAGCGCTTCGACCGAGGCGGCGCCGCAGCCGCCGCTGTGGGCGGCGGGGGCCGCCACCGGCGTCGGGTCGATGCCCGGGACCGACCCGCTGGCCGCCGCCCGGCTGGTCCTCGACGAGCTGCCCGAGCTGCCGCACCTGGTCGAGCTGCCCGGCCGGGGGCCGGGCGCCGACCTGCTGGGCCGGGCGGCCGTCATCGCCGCCGAGCTGCCGGTCGACCTGCAGCCGTCCGGCTGGCGGCTGGTGCCCCGGCCGGGGATGGACTACCGCCGCGCCCGCGGCATGCTCGAGCACGACCTGGACGCCCTGGAGGAGGCCGCGGCCGGCTACCAGGGCCCGCTGAAGATCGCCCTCGCTGGCCCGTGGACGCTGGCCGCCGGCGTCGAGCTGCCCCGCGGGCACAAGGCCCTGTCCGACCCGGGCGCCACCCGGGACCTGGCCGAGGCGCTGGCCGCCGGGCTCGCCGACCTGCTCGCCACGATCGCCCGCCGGGTGCCCGGTGCCCAGCTGGTCGTCCAGCTCGACGAGCCGTCGCTGCCGGCGGTGCTGGCCGGCCGGGTCCGCACCCCGAGCGGGTTCTCCGTGCTGCCCGCGGTCGAGGACGGGCTCGTCGCCGAGCGCCTCGGGCTGGTCCTCGCGGCGGCCGGTGGCCGGGCGCGGGCCGGCGGCGTGCACTGCTGCGCCCCGGACGTGCCGATCGGCCTGCTGCGCCGGGCCGGTGCCCAGTTCATCGGGCTCGACGCCAGCCTGCTCACCTGGGCGGCCGACGACGCGATCGGTGAGGCGGTCGAGGTGGGGACGCGGTTCCTGCTCGGGGTCGTGCCGAGCACGGACCAGGTCGCCGCCGCGGCGCCGTCGCCGTCCGCCGAGGTCGGGGCCGCCGCTCGGACGCCGGCCGGGACGCGCGCCCCCAGGAGCGGTTCGCCGGCCCGGCGGGCGGAGCCGGGCGCCGCGGCCGAGGGCAGGCCGGGTGGCGAGGCCGGCGCGGCGCGGCGCCCGGATCTGTCGGACCCCCGCCGTACCGTCGATCCCGTCCGGGCGCTGTGGCGCCGGTTGGGCCTGCGGCCCGAGCAGCTGGCGGAGGTGGTGACGGTGACGCCGACGTGTGGGCTCGCCGGAGCGAGCGAGCGCTACGCCCGCGCCGCGCTGCGGCACTGCCGGGCCGCGGCCCGGGTGCTGGTGGAGTCCCCGGAATGAGCGGGCCGGCCAGCGCAGACGAGCCGGCCGGCGACCAGGGCGCCGCGGGCGGGCCGGCCACCGCCGCCCTGGACGCGGAGGAGACCGAGGTCGCGGCCGCCGGGGTGGTGGCCGGCGGCGAGGAGGTGCCGGCGGCGGCCCGCGCCCGGGCCGCCGAGCTGGCTCAGGAGATCGAGGAGCACGACTACCGCTACTACGTGCTCGACTCGCCGATCATCTCCGACGCCGAGTACGACGCGCTGATGCGCGAGCTGGTCGCGCTGGAGGAGCGCTACCCGACGCTGCGCACCCCTGACTCGCCGACCCAGAAGGTCCACGGCGCGCCATCGGAGCAGTTCGAGCCGGTCACCCACCTGGAGCGGATGCTCTCGCTGGACAACGCGTTCGACGAGGACGAGCTGCGCGCCTGGGCGGCCAGGGCCACCCGGGAGGTGCCCGTCGACGCCTGGCTGTGCGAGCTGAAGGTCGACGGCCTGGCCGTCGACCTGGTCTACGAGAACGGCCGGCTGGTGCGCGGCGCGACCAGGGGCGACGGCCGGGTCGGCGAGGACATCACCGCCAACATCCGCACCCTGAAGAACGTGCCCGACCGGCTGCGCGGGCCTGGGGTCCCCGAGCTGATCGAGGTCCGCGGCGAGGTGTTCTTCCCGGTGGAGGCGTTCGCCGCGCTCAACGAGGCGCTGGTCGCCGCCGGCCAGAAGCCGTTCGCGAACCCGCGCAACACCGCCGCCGGCTCGCTGCGGCAGAAGGACCCCAGGGTGACGGCCTCGCGCGGGCTGGCGATGTACGTGCACGGCATCGGCGCCCGCCGCGGCTTCGACCCGCCGTCGCAGTCGGCCGCCTACGAGGCGCTGGCCCGGTTCGGGCTGCCGGTGTCCAGCCGCTACCGGGTCGTGCGGACCGTCGAGGAGGTCCTCGCCTACATCCGCGAGTGGGGCGAGCACCGGCACGACGTCGAGCACGAGATCGACGGCGTGGTGGTCAAGGTCGACGACTTCAGCCTGCAGGGCCGGCTCGGCGCCACCTCGAAGGCGCCCCGGTGGGCGATCGCGTACAAGTTCCCGCCGGAGGAGGTCACGACCAAGCTGAAGTCGATCGAGGTCAACGTCGGCCGCACCGGCCGGGTGACCCCGTTCGCGGTGCTCGAGCCGGTCCAGGTCGCCGGCTCCACCGTGGGCCTGGCCACGCTGCACAACGCCGACCAGGTCAGGGCCAAGGGCGTGCTGATCGGCGACACGGTCGTGGTGCGCAAGGCGGGCGACGTGATCCCCGAGGTCGTCGGGCCGGTCGTCGACCTGCGCGACGGCTCCGAGCGCGAGTTCGTGATGCCGACCCACTGCCCGGAGTGCGGCACCGAGCTGGTCCGCCCGGAGGGCGAGGCCGACACCCGCTGCCCGAACACGGCCTCCTGCCCGGCCCAGCGCCGTGAGGCGATCATCCACCTGGCCAGCCGTGGGGCGCTCGACATCGACGGCCTCGGCGAGGAGACCGCGATCTGCCTGCTGGACGCGGGCCGCGTCCGCGACATCGCCGACGTGTTCCACCTGACCGAGCAGTCGTTCCGGGGGCTGGCGCTGTTCGAGCGGCTGGAGACCGTCCGCGGCGACGACGGCCGGCCGGTCAAGGGCCCGGACGGCAAGGCGCTGCGCCGGCCGGTGCTCGGCAAGAAGGCCGAGCAGATCCTGCGCGGGATCGAGGCCGCCCGGCACCGCCCGCTGTGGCGGCTGCTGGTCGGCCTGTCGATCCGCCACGTCGGCCCGGCCGCGGCCCAGGCGCTCGCCCGCGAGCTGCGCTCGATCGACGCCATCCGGGCCGCCTCGGTCGAGGAGCTCGCGGCGGTCGACGGGGTGGGCCCGACGATCGCCGCCGCCATCGCCGACTGGTTCGCCGACCCGAGCCACATCAGCCTGCTGGAGCGGCTGCGCTCGGGCGGGGTCAACATGGCCGACGCCGATGCCGACTCCGGCCCCCGCCCGCTTGCCGGGGTCACCGTCGTCATCACGGGCGCGCTGCACGGCTGGACCCGCGACTCGGCGACGGAGGCCGTCCAGAGCCGCGGCGGCAAGGTCAGCGGGTCGGTCAGCAAGAAGACCGACTTCGTCGTCGCCGGGGAGAACGCGGGCTCGAAGTACGACAAGGCGGTCGCCCTGAAGGTCCCGCTGCTCGACGAGGAGGGCTTCACCGCCCTGCTGGAGCGGGGCCCCGATGCCGCCCGCGAGCTCGCCACCATCGGCGAGCCCGCCGCGGACGCCGGCTCCCCGGGCGGCGAGGGGTGAGGCGGCCAGCCGGCGGTCAGTAGGCCAGGCGGCGGTCAGTAGGCCA
>JADGHD010000558.1 GCA_019689615.1 Frankia sp.
GGCCGCGCGAGCCCTGGCCGAGGCGAACGGGGGTGCGCCGGGGCCGGGCGGCGATGGACCGGGGGCCGGGCGGCCGGTGGGGCTGCCGCCGGGGCCGGTCGAGGAGGTGACCAGCCGGCTCGCGGCCAGCGGGCTGATGCTCGGCGGCGCGGGGCTGGTCCTCGGCGGCTCGCCGCGGCTGGCCGGCGAGCTGCTGCTCGCGGTGATGCCCCGGGCGGCCAGGTCCGGGCGGGAGATGTTCGCCGCCACCGCCGGCCGCCGGCTCGCCCGCCGCGGGATCGTGCCGCTTGACGGCCGCTGCCTGCGCCGCCTTGACCGGGTCGACACGGTCGTCGTCGCCGCGCCCGCGCTGCTGGGCGACAGCTGCCGGGTGCTGACCGCCGCCGACGCGGACACCTGGAACCGGGTCGAGCCGATGCTGGCCCGGGTGGACCCGCGGCGCGCCTTCCGCCCCGGCGAGCTGGTCGCCCGCGCGGGCCGGGACCGGCTGGTCGCCGCGCACCCCGCCGGCCGGCGCGCCGCCGCCGACCCCGGCGGGCTGGCGCTGCTGCTGTGGCGGGGTCAGGACCGCACCAGCCGTCCGGCGCACGCGGGCGTCGTGCTGGACGGGCACGCCGAGGCGGTGCTGCGCGCGGCCCGCGGCTGCGGCCGGGTGGTGCTCACCGAGCACGCCAGCGTCGCCGACGTCACCGGGCTCGCGGACACGTGCCTGCCGGCCGGCGCCGCGCTCGCCGACGAGGTGCGCCGGCTGCAGACGGCCGGCGCCGTCGTGTGCGTCGTCGCCGACGGCACGACGCCTGAGTCGACGGCGGCGCTGGCCGCGGCGGACGTCGGCATCGGCCTGGCCCGCCCCGGCCAGCGGCCGCCCTGGTCGGCTGACCTGCTGTGCGGCGAGGACCTGACGGACGTCTGGCGGGTGCTGCAGCTGCCGCCGGGCGCGGCGGCCACCAGCCGGCGGGCGGCGGTGCTGTCCGCGTCCGGCTCGGCGCTGGCCGCCCTGACCACCATCGTCGACCAGCCGGGCGCTGGCCGTCGCCCGCGGGCCGCCAACGGCCGCCGGTTCGCCCTCACCAGCGGCCCGGTCAGCGGGGCGGCGGCGGTCGCGCTGCTCATGGGCCACCTCGCGGCACTGCGCGCCGACCGCCAGCCCGTGCCGCCGCCCGTCCTGCACACCGACTGGCACGCGCTGACCCCCGAGGCTGCGCTGCGCCGGCTGCCGCGGCCGCGCCAGCCAGCCGACGCCGCCGCGCCAGCCCCGCCGCCCGAGCACGCGCCGACCGGCCCGCGGTGGGTGCTGGCCCGCGCGGGCGAGGCCGGCGGGCGGCTGGCCCAGGTGCCCGCCGTGCGCCGCGCGGCGGGGTGGGCGGCCGTCGCCGGCGACGCCGCCCGCCGCTACGCCGCCGCCGTCGCCGCCGCCCACGCCGCCCCGCGCGCGGCGGGGCTGCTGGTCGGCGCGGCGGCGAGCGCGGTGCTCGGCTCGACCACGGACGCGCTGCTGGTCACGGCCGTATCGGTGGCCAACGCCGCGGTCAGCGGCGCCCAGCGGGCGCACGCCGAGGGCGTGCTGCGCCGGCTGATCGTGCGCAACGTGCCGATGGCCCGGGTGGTGCGGGCCGACGGCACCAGCGAGCCGTGCCGCGCCGACCAGCTGCGGCCGGGCGACCTGATCGACCTCGCCGCCCAGGACGTCGTCCCGGCCGACGGCCGGCTGCTGGCGGCGAACGCGCTGGAGGTCGACGAGGCGACGCTGACCGGCGAGTCCACCCCGGTCGCCAAGCGGGTCGAGCCCACCCCCGCGGCCGAGCTCGGCGAGCGCGACTGCATGGTCTACGAGGGCACCACGGTGCTGGCAGGCACCGGGCGGGCGGTCGTCGTCGCCACCGGCGAGGCGACCATCGCGGGCCGGGCGGCCGCGGCGGCCGGGGACCGTACCGCGGTGGTCGGCGTGCAGGCCAGGCTGGGCGAGCTGACCCGGCTCGCGCTGCCGCTGACCGGCCTGTCCGGGCTCGCGGTCACCGCGCTCGGTTCGGTGCGCGGGCTGTCGCTGCGCTCGGCGCTGGGCTCGGGGGTGGCGGTGGCCGTCGCCGCGGTGCCAGAGGGGCTGCCGCTCGTCGCCACGGTCGCCCAGGTCGCGGCGGCGCGCCGGCTGGCCGGGCTGGGCGTGCTGGTGCGCTCGTCCCGGGTGGTCGAGGCGCTGGGCCGGGCAGACGTGGTCTGCTTCGACAAGACCGGCACGCTCACCGAGGGCCGGCTCGTGCTGCGCGAGGTCGCGGTGCCCGGCCCGGGCGGCGAGTGGCGGACCGTGCGCGCCGACGAGATCGCCGCCGGCGCCGACGACGTCACCCTGATCGGCCCGGACCCGGCGGACGGCGGCGCTGGCGAGGGTGCCGGCGGCGAGGATGGCCAGCTCGGCCGGCGGGCGGCGCGGGTGCTGGCGGTGGCGGCCGCGGCCTGCCCGCGGCCGGGGGAGCGGGTGACGCACGCGACCGACCGGGCCGTGCTCGAGGCGGTGGCCGCCTGGCCGCGCCTGGCCGCCGCGGCCGGGGAGCGGGCCGGCGAGCTGCCGTTCGAGACCGGCCGCGGCTACGCCTCCACGCTGGTGCGCCCGCCCGGCGGCGGCGGGCTGGTGCTGGCCGTCAAGGGCGCGCCGGAGGTGCTGCTCGACCGGGTCAGGCTCGGCCCGGCCGAGGCGGCGGCTGCCAGGGCGGCGGCCGAGGGGCTGGCCCGCCGCGGGCTGCGGGTGCTCGCGGTCGCCTGCTCAGCACCCGGCCGGCGCGCCGGCTCCACCGCCGACCTGACCGGGCTGCGGCTGCTCGGCTTCGTCGGCATCGCCGACACCCCGCGCCCGACCGCGGCACCGGCGGTGCGCCGGCTGCTCGACGCCGGGCTTCGGGTCATCGTCGTCACCGGCGACCACCCGGCCACCGCGTCCGCGGTCGCCCGAGAGGTCGGCGTGCCGAACGCGGACGCCGTGGTCACCGGCGCGCAGCTGGACCGGCTGGGCGACGCCGGCTACGCCGCGCTGGCCGGCTCGGCGGCCGTGTTCGCCCGGATCTCGCCGGAGCAGAAGGTCCGGCTGGTCACCACGCTGCAGCGGCTCGGCAACGTCGTCGTGATGACCGGCGACGGCACCAACGACGCCGCCGCGATCCGCGCGGCCGACGTCGGGGTCGCCGTCCGCGGCCGGGGGACCGCGGCCGCAACCGACGCCGCCGACCTGCTGCTCACCGGCGCCGAGGTCACCCGGCTGGCCGACGCCGTGCTCGCCGGCCGGCGGATGTGGCGCTCGATCACCGACGCCGTGTCGGTGCTCGTCGGCGGGAACGCGGGGGAGATCGCGTTCACCCTGCTCGGCGCGGCCCTGTCCGGCGAGGCGCCGCTGAGCCCACGGCAGCTGCTGCTGGTCAACCTGCTTACCGACATGGCACCGGCGATGGCGCTCGCCGTGCGGGCCAGGGACGACGACCGCGGGCACCCGGCCGACCAGCTGGTCGCCCGCCGCCCGCGGCCGGCCGAGGCCGAAGCCGCCCGGCGGGCCTGCGGGCCAGGCCCGGGCGTGGGCGAGGACGGCCGCGACTCGGACGACGGCGGCGACTCGGC
>JADGHD010000559.1 GCA_019689615.1 Frankia sp.
CTCCACCGCCGTCCGCGCCGCCGCCCCCGGCCCCGCCGCCCGTGCGCCCGGCCGGGCCGCCGGCGTCGTCCTCGGCGCGCGCGGCCGTGGGTCGTGCCTGGCGGTACCTGATCGACCCACGGCGGCGAACCGCGGTGGTGTTCGCGCTGATCGCGCTGGCCGGGCTGGTCGCGTTCGGCGCGTACGCGACCATGGCGGGCCCGCCGCCGAAGGTGGAGGCGATCGTCGTCTTCGACGCGAACGCGACCGACGAGCAGAAGGAGGCGGTCCGCACCGCCTGCCCGACGATGGGCGAGGCGAAGCTGGAACCGCCGGGTGACCCGGCTGTGGCGAGCAACCGGGCCTATCCCGTCCGGTACGACCTGTCGGGCGCGTCAGCGGCCGACAAGGCCGCGCTCTACCGGTGCGTCCAGGCCCAACCGGGTGTGATCGGGATCACCGAGTACACCGACGGCCAGTAGCCCGGCCCGGTCAGCTCCCGGCCGGGCCGCCGCCGGCCGTGGGGCCGCCGCCGCTGGCGTGGCCGGTCACCGGGCCGGTGACCGGGCCGTTGGGGTGACCGAGCTCGGGCGCCGACGCCTGGCCCGGCACGGGACCCATCAGGCCGGTGAGATGGTTGGGGACGGGCTCCGTCAGCGGGTCGGGCGCACCATCGGCGTCCGCGGCAGCGGCCGTGGCCGGCTTGGCGCCCCCGCGGCGCGCCCGCACGGCGCGGACGACCGGCTCGACGAACCGGGCGGTCAGCGGCCCGAGGATCGCCATCAGCAGCACGTAGCAGGCGGCGAGCGGGCCGAGCTGCTGGTTGAACCCGGCGGCGACCGCGAGCCCGGCGATGACGATCGAGAACTCGCCTCGGGCCACGAGCGCCGCCCCGGCCCGGAACCGGCCCATCGTCCCGATCCCGGCCTGGCGGGCCGCCCACCAGCCGGTGAAGATCTTCGTCGCGACGCCGAGCAGCGCGAGGATCGACGCGGCGGCGATCACCGGCGGGATCTCGGCCGGGTCGGTCTGCAGTCCGAAGAACCCGAAGAACACGGTGGCGAACAGGTCGCGCAGCGGGGTGAGCACCTCGCGCGCGCCCTCGGCGACCGGCCCGGACAGCGCGATGCCGACCAGGAAGGCGCCCACCGCCGCCGACACCTGCAGGTGCTGGGCGACCCCGGCGACCAGCAGCGCCAGGCCGAGCGCCCGCAGCAGGATGATCTCGTCGTTGCGGTCGTGCTTCGGGTTGAAGACCAGGCGGGTCACCTTGTCGCTGTGCCTGAGCGCCACGAAGAGCACCAGCACGAGCGCGCCCAGCGCGAACCCGAGGGTCAGCGACGCCCGGCCGAACGTCTGGTCCGCCAGCAGCGCGGTCAGGATCGGCAGGTACACCGCCATCGCCAGGTCCTCGAGGACCAGGACGGACAGCACGACCGGCGTCTCGCGGTTACCCACCCGGCCGAGGTCGTCTAGGACCTTGGCGATGATCCCGGACGACGAGATCGCCGTGACGCCGCCCATGACGATGGCCGCCGTCCAGCCCCAGCCGAGGATCAACGCGGCGGCGACGCCCGGTGCGGCGTTCAGCAGGAGGTCGAGGACACCGGCAGGTGCCTGTTTGCGCAGCCCGTGGAGCAGCTCGTCGGCCGTGTACTCCAGGCCGAGCGTGAGCAGCAGCAGGACGACGCCGATCTCGGCGCCGGTGTGGATGAACTCCTCGCTCGCGCCCAGGGGGAGCACCCCGCCGTGCCCGAACGCGAGACCGGCCAGCAGGTAGAACGGGATCGGCGAGACCCCGAACCGGTTGGCGATGTGCCCGATGATCCCTAGGCAGAAGAGGACGCCGCCGAGCTCGATGAGGATCGCTGTTGTGTTCGCCACTGCGGCTCGCCGTCAGCCTGTCCGGAACAGCTCTGCGACAGCTGCTGTGTTCTCCGGCGTTCCTACGACCACGACTATGTCGTCTGGCTGGAACCGGAAGTCCGGCCGGGGCGAGGCGAACACCTCGTGGTCGCGCACGACCGCGACGATCGACGCGCCGGTCCTGGTGCGCGCCTGGGTGTCGCCGAGCAGGCGGTTCGCGTAGGGCGAGCCGGGGAGGATCTTGATCCGCTCGCCGACCAGGCCGGCGAATGCCCGCTTGAGGTCGGCGAGCTTCTCCACGATGTGCGGCGCGCCGAGCAGCGCGGCGAGCACGTCGCTCTCCTCGGCGGTCAGCGTGAGCGACTCGGCCACCGCGTCCGGGTCCTCCGCGTCGTAGATGACCAGCTCCCGGCGCCCCTTGTGCAGGGACACGACCCCGACGCGCCGGCCGGTCTTCGTCTTGAACTCGTGCCGCAGGCCGATGCCCGGTAGCGCGGTCTCCTCGATGTCCACTGTCGGGGCCTCCGTCGGCTCTCTCATGGTCGTTGGGTCAGTGACCCGGCGGGGGTGGTGGTCCTGGCCGGCGCGGACGCGCGGCACGCCTCCGGTCGGCGCGCGGCGCGGCCGCGTCGGCCGCGCGGACCGAGCCGGACGGTATCGGACACCCCGCAACGGCCGTGTCCCCGCCGCAGGCCCGGCGACACCGTGATCGCGGCTTCCGGGCGAGGCCAGGACAGGTCCGCCGGCGCGCACCCGCCCCCCTTCGTTGGTTTCCCCATTCTGGCGTTTGGTCCCGAATGTCGCCCGTCATGCGCCCGAGGGGGCAGCGCCTGGCAGGGCGGGGCCCGCCGCGGGCGGAGCAGGTCACCCGGGCCCCGCGGCCGGCAGCGGGCCGGCCGGACGGTCACGCGATGCACCCGGGCCAGCCGCGAAACCGGGATACTGGTCCGCGCGGCGATACTGGATGAGGAACCGTCGGGTGTGCCCGGCAGGCGCGTCAGTGGGCGGGTCAGTGGGTCAGGCGGGCCAGCGGGCCGGCTGGTGACGAGGCCCGGCCCTGCAGAGGCGGGCTGTACGGGGCCGCCCCGGCGGTGCGCCTCGCCTGGCCGGCGACCGGCCGCACGGCTGGACCAGCCAGGGTGGGGCGCAGCCCGGACGGGACCCCCAGCCCGGGCCGGGCGAGGGGCGGCCCGACAAGCACCAATGCCTGACACAGTCTACGGAGTGCACGAGCCATGCAGCGATACGTGTTCGACCCGCCGGAGCGGTTCGTGGTCGGGACCGTCGGGCAGCCAGGCGAGCGTGCGTTCTACCTCCAGGCCGCGGCCGGCGGCAGGCTGGTCACGGTCGGCCTGGAGAAGTCCGAGGTGACCGCGCTCGCCGAGGGCCTGACGGCGCTGCTCGGCCAGGTCAGCCAGCAGCCGGGCGTAATCGTGCCCGCGGCCGCCGACGTCGAGATCGACCTCGGCCCGCTGCAGGCGCCGTTCGAGGAGGACTTCCACCTCGGGCAGCTCACCGTGTCCTGGGACGGCGAGCGGGTGTTCGTCGAGGCGGCCGGGGTCGCGCCGGGCCACGTCGGGATCGTCGAGGACGAGAGCGCCCTGGACACGCTGCGGGTCGCCCTGACCGTCGCGCAGACTCGGGCCTTCATCGAGCGGGCACGCAGCGTAGTCGCCGCCGGCCGGCCCGCGTGCGTCCTGTGTGGCCGCCCCGACGGCCCGGGCGGCCACTTCTGCCCGCGGCTCAACTAGACA
>JADGHD010000560.1 GCA_019689615.1 Frankia sp.
CCGCGGGCGGGGCGGGGGGGGGGCGGGCCCGGGGGGCGGGGCCGACGGGCGGCAGGGACGGGAGCCAGCTCGGGCGCCGGGTGGAGGGGGTGGCCGTTACGGCCCCCGGCGCCGAGAACAGGTCATGCGTCGCCGGATTCCGGTCCATGGCCGGTGAGCGGACGGTGACGTCCTGGCTGGTCGATCCGCGCGTCAGGCGACGGCGAGTTCCCGGCCGGCGGCGCGAAGCGTCTTCCCGGTCTCCGCGTCGAACAGGTGCAGCCGCTCGACCGGGACGTACAGCGGTAGCCGCCCACCGGTGTTCACGATGGTGTGCGGGTCGAGCGCCGCGGTGAAGCGCTGCTTCGCCGGGTCGCTGGGCAGCTCGTCCTCGGCGGCCATGAACGCCTGCGCGGCGGTGGCGGCGGAGCCGGTGATGGCGGTGCTGGCGGCCAGCTCACCGTGCGCCAGGGTCTCGGTGCCGAGCCGCTCGACCAGGTCGACGTCCAGCTCCAGCGACAGGGCCGGGCCGACCGGCGGGGTGATCTGGACGTCGTGCGGCCGCACCCCGACGAGGACCTGCTTGACGCTCGAGGTCTGCGCCGCGGCGGCGAGCTCCGGCGGCAGCACGAGGGTCCCGCCGGCGAGGCGCAGCGCGAGCTGCCCCTCCTGGGCGCCGATCTCCGCGGGGATGAGGTTGGTCGGTGGGCTGCCGATGAAGGCGGCGACGAAGATGTTGGCCGGCCGCTGGAACAGGTCGTCCGGGGTGCCGATCTGCTGCAGCTTGCCGTCGTGCAGCACGGCGATCCGGTCGGCCATCGTCATGGCCTCGATCTGGTCGTGCGTGACGTAGAGGGTCGTGACCCCGAGCGTGCGCTGGATGCGGGCGATCTCGGCGCGGACTCGGACCCGCAGCTTGGCGTCGAGGTTCGACAGCGGCTCGTCCATCAGGAACGCGTGCGGTTGGCGGACGATCGCCCGGCCCATCGCGACGCGCTGGCGCTGACCACCGGACAGTGCCTTCGGGCGCCGGTCGAGCAGGTCGGTCAGGCCGAGCACCTCGGCGGCCCGCTCCACCCGCTCGTTGCGCTCCTTGCGCGGGACGCCGGCGAGCCGAAGTCCGAAGCCCATGTTGTTGCGGACCGTCATGTGTGGATACAGAGCGTAGCTCTGGAAGACCATCGCCAGGTCGCGCTCCGACGGCGGCACTTTGGTCACGTCGCGGCCGCTGACGAACACCTTGCCGGAGGTCGGCGTGAGCAGACCGGCGACGACGCGCAGCGCCGTGGTCTTGCCGCTACCGGACGGCCCCACGAGTACGAGAAACTCCCCGTCCTCGACGGAGAGGCTGATGTTGTCGAGGATGGGCCGGACGTCGTAGGTCAGGGTGACGTCACGGAGCTCGATCGTGGACATGGGCTCCCTCTTCCAATCCACCTGTCACGAGCAGCGCCTGGCGCTGCTGGTACCGCTCGTCGCCGGGCCGGGCGACCAGGCGGTGGCTGTCCAAATGCTGGTTGGGCTTGTCTCGGGTGGGCGCGCTGCGCCTGGTGGTCGTCGGTTGGCGCGCTGCGGCTGGGGCCACGCGCCTTCGGGCCTACGGGTGATCCCGCGGCCCGCGCTATGTCCTGCCGGCCGGTCGGTCTGGCCGACACGGGTTGAGGGTCGTCCCGTGGGTGGCCGTGCAGCCAGCCCGCGGGGTTGACCCGGGGGGTCAGGAACAGGCTTCTCGCCGGCGCGTCCGGGGGAGGGAGTGCCCCGGCGTGCCGGCCAAGCAACGCCGTGCGGTCAAGAGTGACATGCGTCCCGGGCCGCGTCCAGTCGGGCCTCCCGAACCCGCAGTACGTAACGTTGAGTAGTGCCGTCACAGCGGAAAGTTTCGGGAAATGGTCGGGCAACTGGGACTTGACAGCGATGCAACGGACCATCACAGTCTCGTAGCCATGAGAGCGCTCACACGCGATCAGTGCGGTGGGCGTGGAAGCCAGAGGGAGGGCTTCATGAGGGCACATCGCGGCCGCTACGCGGCCATGGCCGGGGCGCTCGCCCTGGTCACGGCGTTAGCGGCGACCGCCTGCGGCAGCGACGACGAGGAGGGGAGCGGCGGGGGTGACGGCGAGACCATCACCCTGACGTTCAACAACTTCGGCGTCTTCGGGTACGAGGAGGCCGGCCTGTTCGCCGAGTTCGAGGCCAGCCACCCGGGCGTCAAGATCCAGCAGTCCGTCAGTGAGTACAACACTCACCACAACAACCTGATCAACCACCTGGCAGCCGGATCGGGTGCCGCCGACATCGAGGCGGTTGACGAGGGCTTCCTGGCCCAGCTGAAGGCGACGCCGGAGCAGTTCGTCAACCTGCTCGAGATGCCGGGTGGCCCCGAGCGCGAGGCGGACTACCCCGAGGGCAAGTGGGCCATGTCGCTGGGGGCCGACGGGTCGCAGATCGGCCTGGGCACCGACGTCGGCGGTCTGGGCATGTGCTACCGCCCGGCGCTGTTCGAGCAGGCGGGCCTGCCGACCGGCCGCGACGAGGTCAGCGCGCTGTGGCCGACATGGGACGCCTACTTCGAGGTCGGTGACCGGTTCACCGCCGCCAACACCGGCGCGACCTGGTTCGACGCCGGGACCAACATCTACAACGCCCAGGTCTTCCAGCTGGAGGAGGCCTACTACGCCCCGAACTCCGACGAGCTGATCGTCGCTGACAACCCGGGCGTGAAGGCCGCCTTCGACAAGACCGCTGCCGCCATCCAGCGCGGCCAGTCCGGCAAGCTCGTCGCCTTCGAGGAGGAGTGGGCGACGGCGATGCGCGAGAGCACCTTCGCCACCCTCGTCTGCCCGGCCTGGATGATGGGCTACATCAAGGAGAACGCGGCCAGCACCGAGGGCACCTGGGACATCGCCTCCGTCCCCGGCGGTGGTGGCGGTAACTGGGGTGGTTCCTGGCTGACCATCCCGGCCCAGAGCGAGCACAAGGACCTGGCCTGGGAGCTGATCAACTTCCTGACTCAGCCCGAGAGCCAGATCAAGGTGTTCCAGGCGGTCGGCAACATGCCGTCCACCGTCGAGGCCGTCGAGAGCGACGCGGTCCAGGGCTTCGTGGACCCGTTCTTCAACAACGCTCCGGTGGGAGCCATCTTCGGTGGGTCCGCGCTCAAGCTGACGCCGCAGTTCCAGGGCGAGAAGCACGGCCCGATCCGTCAGGCGCTCGAGCAGGGCATCCAGCGGATCGAGCAGACGAACCAGGACCCGGCGGAGGCCTTCCAGCAGTCGCTTGAGGATGTCGAACGGGTCTCCCGTTAGATAGCCGCCGGCGCCTCGCCGGTCCGGCCGGGGTAGCGGACCCGCGCGAGCCCAGCGCTCGGGTGCCCTCCACCGCCCCCGGTCGGGCCGGCAAAGGCCCAGGGGCGAGGCCCCGCCCGGCACCCCATCCGAACCGGGCGCGGGCCTCACCCAGGTCCAGAAACCACCCAGCACCACTGCGTCACGCAGCACCACCCACAGACCGGCTGCCCGGGGCCGCAGCCCCCGGGATGGACCTCCCGTCCGAATGGTTCCGGGCAGCCTTTCCAGACGCACCTCCCATCCCATCCCCCGGGAAACGCCCCCCCCCCCG
>JADGHD010000561.1 GCA_019689615.1 Frankia sp.
GCGCGGACGCTGTTTCACGCCTACGCCGGCGGCTGCTGGCTGGCGGCCAGCTCGCTGCGGGCGCTGCGGCGCTGGCCGGCGGTCGGCGGCGAGCTGGACTTGGCGGCGGTGCGGTCGTTCCTGACGTTCGCCTACCTGCCGGGCGAGCAGACGCTGCTGCGCGGGGTCCGCGAGCTGCTGCCGGGCGGCTGCCTTCGGCTGCGGCCGGACGGGACGGCGGTGCGCGAGCCGTTCTGGGAGCCGGTCGAACAGATCGGCAAGGCGCCGGGCGGCGACGGGCCCGGGCCGGGCGGCGACGGGTACGCGCGGCGGCTGCGGGAGCTGCTCGAGGTGGCCGTGGCCTGCCGGCTGCCCGAACCCGGCGACGAGGTCGGGGTGCTGCTGTCGGGCGGGATCGACAGCAGCCTGGTCACCGCGCTCGCGGTCGGCCTGCACGACGGGCCACCGGTGCGCACGTACTCGATCACCTTTGGCGACGGCCTGCCCGACGAGCGCGGCTACTCGGGGCTGGTCGCGGCGCACTGCGGTACCCGGCACCGGGTGCTGACGGTGCCGGGGCGCACCATCGCCGCGCGGCTCGCCGAGACCGTCGCTCTGCTCGACTCCCCGGTCGGTGACCCGTTGACCGTGCCCAACCTGCTGCTGGCCGAGGCGGCGGCGGGGGACGGCCTGCGGGTCACGCTGAACGGCGAGGGCGGCGACCCGGTGTTCGGCGGGCCGAAGAACTTCCCGATGCTGGTGTGGGAGCTGCACCGGGACTCGCCGGACCCGGACGCCCGGGCGCTGGCCTACCTGCGCAGCTACCGCAAGTGCTACACAGACCTTCCGGTCCTGCTCACCTCCGACGCGTTGGCCGCGCTGCGCGACCTTCCCGGCCCGGAGCGGCTCGTCGCGCCATACCTGCGGCCTGGGCGGATGCGGGCGCTGCTGAACCAGCTGCTCTATTGCAACCTGCGGACCAAGGGTGCCCACCACATCCTGACCAAGGTCGAGCGGATTACGGCGGCGTGCGGGCTGCAGGGCCGTTCCCCGCTGTTCGACCGTCGGATCGTCGACTTCGCGTTCACCGTCCCGCCGACCCGCAAGCTCGCCGGACCAGTGGAGAAGGCGGTGCTCAAGGACGCTGTCCGCGACCTGCTACCGGCCACGATCGTCGACCGGCCGAAGAGCGGGATGCAGGTGCCGGTGCAGAGCTGGCTGCGCGGCCCGCTGCGGGACCTGGCGCACGACGCGCTGCTCAGCCCGGCGGCCGTCAACCGGGGCCTGTTCCGCCCGGACACGATCCGGGCCTGGATGCGCGGCGAGGGATTGGTGCTGCCGCGCCAGGGCGCGAAACTGTGGCTGGTGCTGAGCCTGGAGCTGTGGCTGCGCGCGTTCGACGTGCCCGGCCCGGCCTGGGCGAGCCCGTGACGGGAGGCCGACGATGAGCGACCCGCTGACCAGATCCGCGCCCACCCCCACGGCGGTTCACGTCGGCGGGCCCGGGGACGAGACCGGCACCGAGCCGGGCTTCCGGGTCTGGCACGACTACTTCGGCGAGCTCGCCGTCGTCGTCGACACCGATGTGCTGACCGGCCAGCCGCTGACCACCCGCCTGTTCGGCTTCGAGAACGTCTCCGATCCCGGCCGCGAGCTCGCCGAGCTCCCGGACGACGGCGGCTGCTTCGGCTTCGTCGTCCAGGGCGCGGTGGAGCTGACCGAGCCGGCACCCGGCGAAGCCAGCGGTCACGACCAGGCTACGCGCCGGCTGCGCGCCGAGATCGGGCCGGGTGAGTACTTCGCCACGGCCGGCTCCGCCCGGCTCCGGCTGGCGCCGGCGACCCGGGTCGTCGTCTCCCAGCGGGCCGGGCACGTCGGCCTGCGCCAGCGCGGCGGCCCGATCGAGCCAACCGGCCGGCTGCGCTACATCGACGGCTGCAGCGACACGCTACTGGTCGGCCCGCCGCGCAGGGGCGACCCGTGCCTGAACCACCTGCACTTCCCGCCCGGCGTGACCCAGACCGAGCACCACCACCCGTCCGTGCGGACCGGCGTCGTCGCCCGGGGAGCCGGCTGGTGCGACACCGCCGGTGGGCGGCGCGACCCGCTGCGCCCCGGTGTCGTGTTCTGCATCCCCGCGGGCACCCGGCACCGCTTCGTCACCACCGACGGCCCGCTCGACGTGATCGCCTTCCACCCGGACAGCGACACCGGCCCCACCGACGAGGACCACCCCATGATCAACCGCACCTGGCTGGAGCCGCCGGCCACGGCCTGACCAGCCGGGCCTCGTCGTCGGCCGGCCGGGCGGGGCGCCGGCGCGGCGCGCTACGGCCGCTGGCCGACGCCGGTCATCAGCTCGTGGATCCGGCCGGTCGTGGTGGCCGGGGCCAGTGGGTGGGTGTCCATGCCCGCGCCCTCGCGCAGGCCGGCGAGCAGGCTGGTGAGCGCGTCGGTGGCGTCGTGGCGCGGCGACCAGCCGAGCTCGGTGCGGGCGCGGGTGGTGTCCATGACCGGCAGGTGCAGGACCGCGTCGAACAGCTGGGGCGAGGTGGGGACCAGGTGCAGCCGCCAGGCCGCCGCCAGCGCCGCGCGGGCGGCCGCGGCCGGCATCCGCACCCGCCGGGCGCCCAGCACGTCGGCGAGCAGCCGGGCGTCCACGACCGGCTCGGTCGCGAGGTTGAACGCCCCGCGCACCGGCCGCAGCGCCGCCAGCCGGCAGGCCTCGCCGACGTCCTCGGAGTGCACCACCTGGAACCGCAGCCCGGGCAGGTCCGGCACCACCGGCACCGCCCCCGGCCGGGCGAGCAGCCGCCCGGGCAGCAACGGCCCGAGGAACAGCCGCCGCTGCTGGCTCGCGGCGGCCCGCTTGAACACGAAGCCCGGCCGCAGCCGGACGATCCGCATGCCGACGCCGCCGCCGGTCCCGGCGCCCTGCCCGCCGGCGCCGGAGTGCTCGCGCTCGAACGCGTCGAGGAAACGCTCCAGGTAGGCCTTCTCCCGGGGGTAGGCGGCCAGCGGCCAGCCGTGCGTGGGCCAGCGCTCGTCGACCGCGCGGTCCTTCGGGCCGGGGGAGTAGGCGCCGACCGACGAGGCGTGGACGAGCACCGGCACCGCGGCGCGGGCGGCGGCCTCGAACACCCGGATCGAGCCGAGCACGTTGGTCCGCCAGGTCGTCATCGGGTTGTGCGTCGGCTGGAACAGCCAGGCGAGGTGGATGACGACGTCGGCGCCGCGGAACAGGGCGTAGAGCCGGCCGGGGTCGTCCTCGGCGATGTCGGCCCGCTCCCACGTCGTCTTCGGCGCCGGCCAGGTGGGGACGCGGCGGGCGACGCCGACGATCGATTCGACCTCGGGCGCCTGGCCCAGCGCCGCCACGGCGCTGGTGCCGATGTTCCCGGTCGCCCCGACGACGACCACCCGCAGCCCGGTGGCGGCGGGCGTGGCTGTCGAGCTCATGCTGCAGACCTCCCTGCTGGCGTCGCGCCAGGCGGCACGGCGCGCCGGACGTCGGTGCTGGCGTCGGCGGACGAGGACGTGGCCGCGCGGGCGGCCGCGGGCAGTGCCGCGGGCAGCGCGGCGGGTGGGCCGGGGCGCGGCGCGGGCACGGTGGGCG
>JADGHD010000562.1 GCA_019689615.1 Frankia sp.
GGGCAGCGGCGGCGCCGGGGGTCGCGGCGGTCGCGGTGGTCGCGGGCGGCGGCCGGGGCGGTGGCGACGGCGGCGGTGGGCACCTGGTGGTGGCCGCCGACGCCTACCAGCGGCTGAGCGTGGCCGGGCGGCGGGTGGTGCTGCGGCACGAGCTGACCCACCTGGCGACCGCCGCGGTGACGCCGCCAGCCATGCCGGTGTGGCTGGTCGAAGGGCTGGCCGACACGGTCGGGCACCGGGCCACCCTCGACCGGCCCGACCCGGCGCGACCGGACGCGCTCACCGTCCGCCAGGCGGCCGCCGAGCTCGCCGCCGAGGTCAGCGCCGGCGAGCTGCCGGCCGAGCCACCGCCCGACGCGGCCTTCGACCCCACGGACGGCCGGCTCGCCGCCACCTACCAGCAGGCCTGGCTCGCCTGCCGTTACCTGGCCAGCCGCCTCGGTCTCGACGGCCTCGTCGACTACTACCGCGAGGTGGCCGCCGCGCTGGCGCGCCCGGCCGTCGACCCGACGCCGGGATCGGCGGCGCAGCCGCCCGCCCAGCAGGTCGCCCAGCGGGTGCTCGCGGACGCCGGGCTCGCGTGGCTGGACTTCGTCCGCGGCTGGCAGGCCTACCTGCGCGAACTGCTCGCCGGCCCGGGGGAGCCGGCCGGGCCGGATCCGGGAGCCGGCTGGTGAGCGGCGTATCACGAGCAGGTAACAGTGTGATCGTGGACGGGGGCGCCTGACGGGCCGGGACTCTAAGCTTTCCGCCATGCGGGTCCACGTGGTGAGCGACGTCCACGGGCGAGCGGACGCGCTGCCAGCCGCGGCGGAGGGGGCCGACGCGTTCGTCTGCCTCGGCGACCTGGTCCTGTTCATCGACTACCGCGACCACAGCCGCGGGATCATGGCCGACCTGTTCGGCGCCGAGGCCGTCGGCCGGATGATCGAGCTGCGGACCGCGCAGCGGTTCGACGAGGCCCGGGAGTGGTCCCGCGGCCTGTGGGCGAAGGTCGAGGGCGACCGTTCGGCGGTCATCGAGGCCGCCATCCGCCGGCAGTACGCCGAGCTGTTCGCCGCGTTCCCGACGCCCACGTACCTCACCTACGGCAACGTGGACCTGCCTCACCTCTACCCCGACTACCTGCGCGACGGGATCAACCTGCTCGACGGGCAGTCCGTCGAGATCGGCGGCCTGCGCTTCGGCTTCGTCGGCGGCGGCCTGCGCACCCCGATGAACACGCCCTACGAGCTCGACGACGACGTCTACGCCGCGAAGGTCGCCGCGGTCGGCGAGGTCGACGTGCTGTGCTGCCACATCCCGCCGCACATCCCCGAGCTCGTCTACGACGTCGAGGCCCGCCGGTTCGAGCGCGGCAGCGAGGCGGTGCTCGAGTACATCCACGCCACGCGACCGAAGTACGTGCTGTTCGGCCACGTCCACCAACCGCTTGTCGACTCTTTGTATATTGGCTCGACGCGCTGCGTGAACGTCGGGCATTTCAACGCCCGCGGGACACCCTTCGTGCTGGAGTGGTAGGTCAGCTGGCGATGGCCCGGGCCCGTTCCGGTAGCCTCGTCGACTGATCGGGACGATCCGTCGTCTGCGAGGCAGGCGGCGTCGTCGCTGGTGACCTTCTGGTGGTGGGACGTCGTGCTCGGGCCGGGGCAGCCCCGGGCGGATCTGGAGGTACTGTCAGCGATGGCCGATCATGCGCAATCGTCGATCATCATCAACGCCAAACCGGCGACCGTGATGGCCACCATCGCCGACATCGCCAACTACCCGACCTGGGTGGGCCAGATCGAGCAGACCCAGATCCTGGAGGTCGGCCCCCAGGGCCGGCCGGCGCGGGCACGCTTCCGGGTGAACGCGGTCGTCGTCAAGGACGAATTCGTCAACGAATACACCTGGTACGGCGACGAGAAGGTGACCTGGTCCCAGGTCGAGGGCCAGGCGATGGCCGCCCAGGAAGGCAGCTACACGCTGCGCGACCTCGGCGAAGGCCGCACCGAGGTCACCTACGACCTCACCGCCGAGCTGAAGATCAAGATTCCTGGGCTGCTGCGGCGGAGGATCCAGAACGGCATCGTCGACGCCGCGCTCAAGGACCTCAAGAAGCACGTCGAGAGCTGAGGGCCCGTGCGGTGCGTCCTCTTCACCGGTAAGGGCGGCGGCGGAACCACCACCGTCGCCGCCGCGACCGCGACGCTGGCCGCGCAGCGCGGTTACCGGACACTGCTCGCCTCGCTCGACCCGCTCGGCGGCCTCGGCGCGGCCCTCGACCACCCGCTGACCAGCGAGCCGGTCGAGCTGGAGCCGGGCCTTTCCGCCCAGCAGATCGAGCTTCGTTCGTCGTTCGCCCAGCGCTGGCAGGCCGTCCAGCCGTTGCTGGCCGGCGCCTGGTCGTCGGCCGACATCGACCCGATCGAGGCGGAGGAGCTGGCGGGCCTCGCCGGCATCGGCGAGACGCTCGCCCTGCTGGAGCTGCGCGACCACCTCGCCTCCGACCGCTACGACCTGCTCGTCGTCGACGCCGGCCCGGCCACCCACGCGCTGCGGCTGCTCTCCTTCCCGGAGACGCTGGCCTGGTACTTCCGCCGGCTGCTGCCGCCGGACGGGCGGCTCGCCCGCTGGCTGCGCCCCTCGATCTCCCGGCCGGCCCGGCTGGCCAGGGTCGGCCACCTGGCCGAGCCGCTGTACGAGATGCTCACCCGGCTCCGGCGCACCGCCGGCGAGCTGCGGGAGGTGCTGGCCGACCCGGCGCGCTCCAGCGTCCGGCTGGTGCTCACCCCGGAGACCGGCGCCCTCACCGTCACCCGCCAGGTCTTCACCGCGCTGTCGCTGCACGGCCTGCCGGTCGACGCGCTGGTCGCCAACCGGGTGATCCACCCCGGCGGCGGGGACGTCTGGCGGGCCGGCTGGGCCGCGGCGCACCGCGACCAGCTCGAGGAGATCGAGAAGGTGTTCGCCCCGCTGCCGGTGCTGCGCGCGGCCTACCGCGGTGGCGAGCCGGTGGGCCTCGAGGAGCTGGCCGCGTTCGGCGCCGCCGCGTACGGCGAGGCCGACCCGGCGGCCGTGCTCGGCGCCCGGGCCGGCGCCGGCAGCGAGGCCCCCAGCGTCGAGCGGACCGAGGACGGCTACGCGATGTCGTTCGGCCTGCCCTTCGCCGACCGCCGCGAGGTGGACCTCGCCCGGATGGGCGACGAGCTGGTCGTCACGGTCGGCCAGCACCGCCGCCTGTTCGCGCTGCCGGCCGCCCTGCGCCGCTGCGACGTCACCGGCGCCCGGCTGCGCGACGACCGCCTGGTCGTGTCGTTCGTCCCCGACCCGGACCAGTGGGTGCGGGCATGACCGACAAGGCAGACGAGCCGGCCGGCGAGGGGGCCGGCGGGTCGGCCAGCGACACGTCCGGCGGTTCGGCCGGCGGCCGGTGGGTGCCGCCGGAGCCCGGCCCGCTCGCCCAGGAGGCGGCCCTGCTCGCGGCGGCCGTCCGCGACTGGCTGACCGCTCACGGCGCACCCCCGCCCAGTGCGCCACCCGCCGCCGGCCAGGACGCCGAGCCCGGGAATGCCGAGGGCCGGGGCGGCGAGAGCGGGGACGCCGGGGGCC
>JADGHD010000563.1 GCA_019689615.1 Frankia sp.
CGCCGACAGCGCCGGCGACAACAAAACAATAAGAACACCAGCGGCCAGTTCGTCAAGTGACGTCTTGATCACCCCGTCGGTGCCGAGGCCGGCACATCAGCGGTGAGTGGCCGGCGCGGCTGCCTGACCAGCTCGATGCCCTCGGGCAGGCCGTCCACCCGCCATCCCGACCGCGTCACCGAGACGCTCACGGTCGCCCCGGCCAGGTGCAGCCGCTCCACCCGCAACGGCAGCAGCTGGGGCGGGACCGCCGGGTGGCACCAGACCCGGCCACGCGGCACCCAGGGGTCGAACCGCAGCAACGTCCGCAGCAGATACAGCGGGGCGGCCGCCGCCCACGCCTGCGGCGAGCACGAGGTCGGGTACGGCACCGGCGCCGGGAAGTCCGCCCGGTCGAATCCGCAGAAAAGCTCGGGCAGCCGCCAGCCGAAATGGCGCCCGGCGTCCATCACGGCCAGCGCGACCCGCTGCGCCTGGGCCGTGAAGCCGTAGCGCATGAGCCCGCCGGCAATGAGGGCGTTGTCATGCGGCCACACCGAGCCGTTGTGGTAGCTCATCGGGTTGTAGGCGCCCATGGTGGTGGCCAGCGTCCGCACCCCGAATCCGGTGAACATTTCCGGGCTGAGCAGGTGGCGGGCCACCGACGCCGCCTTGTCCTCGTCCACCAGGCCGGTCCACAGGCAGTGGCCCATGTTCGACGCGAGCGCGTCCACCGGCCTCTTCTCCGCGTCCAGGGCGAGCGCGAAGTAGCCCCGGTCGGGCAGCCAGAACTGCTCGTTGAACTGGCGCTTGAGCGTCGCCGCCCGGTGCGCCCAGTACTGGCTCTGCTCCTCGTCACCGGTCTCCCGGGCGAAGTGCGCCCGGGCGACGAAGGCGGCGTAGACGTAGCCCTGCACCTCGGCGAGCGCGATCGGCGGGGTGGCCGGAGTCCCGTCGGCGAAGCTGATCGCGTCGAAGGAGTCCTTCCAGCCCTGGTTGACCAGCCCGCGCTCGGTCGCCCGCTGGTACTCCACGAAGCCGTCGCCGTCCCGGTCGCCGTAGCGGTCGATCCACTCCAGCGCCCGGTCGGCGTGCGGCAGCAGCGCGTCCACGTCGGCGCTGGCCAGCCCCCACCGGCGCAGCTCGCCGAGCAGCACGACGAACAGCGGGGTGGCGTCGATCGTGCCGTAGTAGACGGAACCGCCGCCGAGCGCCGCCTCGGCGTCCAGCCCGCACCGCAGCTCGTGCATGATCCGGCCCGGCTCCTCCTCGGTGCGCGGGTCGACCTTGCCGCCCTGGCGCTCCGCGAGGGTCCGCAGCGTGCCGAGCGCGACCGTCGGGTCGAGCGGCAGCAGCATCCAGCTGGTCAGCAGCGAGTCCCGGCCGAACAGCGTCATGAACCAGGGCGCGCCGGCGGCCACCACCGTGCGGTCCGGGTGGTCGGGGTCGATGATCCGCAACGCCCCGAGGTCCTCGGCGCTGCGGGTGACCAGCGCGGCGATCGCCGCGTCCGGGGTGTGCAGGACCGGGGTGACCCGCCGCCACGCGGCCAGGCGGGTCGCCGGCCCGCTGGTCTCGACCGGCTGGCCGGGGCGGTAGGACGGGGCCGCCTCGACCCCGTCGACGGCCGGGACGACCTGCACCGACAGGTCGCGCTCGCCGCGCGGTGGGACGACGAGCCGCCAGGTCAGCCGGCCGTCGGCCGCGCTCGCGCCGCTGTCGCCCGTCACGGTGACCGCCCGGCTCTCGGCGCCCTGGTCGTAGCGCAGCCGCAGAACGCCGCCGCCGGGCTCGGCCGGCCCGGCGGAGCGGCGGATCCCCTCCCGCGGGCGGACCCGGCCCTCCTTGACGTCGAACAGGCCGGCGAAGTCCGCGTCGACCGCCAGCTCCAGCCGCACGTCGGCGGGGTGCTGGCTGAGGTTGCGCAGGGTGAGGTCCTCCCGCATGCCGGTGCCGACGTAGCGGCGCCGGATGACCAGCAGCGTGCTGTCGGCCAGCCCCGGCAGCGGCGGGCGCCGGGTGATGATCGTCGCCTCGTACGGGGTCGGGCAGTCGGCGCGCAGCACCTGCAGGTGCTCGCCGTCCACGGTCAGCTCAAACCGGTTGAGAAAGCGAGTATCCCGAAAGAACAGGCCCTGCTCGGCTCCGGGGCGAATGTCCCCGGCACTGTCGGCGATGCAGAAGGCGAGACCCTCGACCAGTGTGATGAGTCCCGTCTGGGCGGACACCGGCGGCCCGCCCCCGTAAGCCCAAGCCTCAGTCACGCGTGTGCTCCCGAGCCCTTTCGTTCTCTCGAGTGCTCGTTTGTCTTTCTGCATGTGACGGCCGCGGCCGTCCCGCCGCGCCCGTCGGCCGCACCGCGCCGCGCCGTCCGCGCGCGGTCCGCAGATCGCACGTCGACGGTAGTCAGGCCGCGGAGGGATGCCCGGCTGCCACCCGCCCAGCCGCACGGTGCGCCGTGCGGCGCCCTGACGGCCATCCGACACGCGGGACCCGCCGCCCCGAACTTGACCCTGACGCGACGTCAGGGCCGAGAGTCGACACGTGACCGGCAAGAGCACAGGCGAGGCCACCGAGCAGTGGTCGGTCGGGCAACTGGCCCGGCTGGCGAACGTTACCGTGCGCACGTTGCACCACTACGACCGGATCGGTCTGGTCATGCCCTCGGGGCGGACATCGGCCGGGTACCGGGTGTACCGGCGCTCGGACCTGGAGCGGCTGCGGCAGGTGCTCGTCTACCGGGAGCTGGGCTTCCCGCTCGAGGAGGTCCGCGCCCTGGTGGACGACCCAGCCACCGACACGGTCGGTCACCTGCGCCGGCAGCGCGAGCTGCTGGTGGCCCGCGGCAGACAGCTCGCGGCGATGGTCGCCGCGATCGACCGTCATCTGGAGGCACACAAGATGGGAATCCAGCTGAGCCCGCAGGAGCAGGTGGAGGTCTTCGGCACCGACAAGGTCGGCGGCGAGTGGGCGGACGAGGCCGAGCAGCGCTGGGGCGACAGCGACGCCTACCGGGAGTCCCAGCGCCGCGTCGCCACCTACTCCAGGCAGGACTGGGCCCGGATCAGGGAAGAGGGCGACCAGAACGTCCGCGCCTTCGCCGAGGCCATGGCCGCCGGCCTGCCCGCCGACGGCCCCGAGGCGACGGCCCTGGCCGAGGAGCACCGCCAGCACATCAGCCGCTGGTTCTACGACTGCGGCTACGACATGCACCTCGGCCTGGCCGAGATGTACCTGGCCGACGAGCGCTTCACCCAGACCTACGAGAAGGTCGCGGCGGGCCTGGCCCAGTACATCCACGACGCCATCCTGGCCAACGCCGCTGCCCGCGGCTGAGCGGCACGACGACAGCCCGCGCCGAGCCACCGCCGCCGTTCAGTCCGCCATCAGGCTGGCGGCGGCGGTGGCACCCAGCTCCCAGCAGGCCTGCCGCGCCGACTCGTCAGGCGCGCCGGTGACCAGCACCGGCGGCAGCACCTGCCGCCACTTCAACCCGGTGGTGATGGTCTCGACCCCGCGGACGGCCCCGGTCGTGTCACTGGCCCCGTGGACGTAGAGCCCGTAGGGCCGGCCCACGGTCGCCTCCAGGACCGGGTAGTAGATGCAGTCG
>JADGHD010000564.1 GCA_019689615.1 Frankia sp.
CACCACCGTCGGCCACCGCGGCCCCCGCGCCCGCGTCCGGCCCCCCGGGCAGCGCCGCCGCCTCCGTCACCTCTGCCGCCTCCGCGACCGCCGCGGCCCCGGCCGTCGCCACACCCGCCGGCGCCACACCGGCCGCCGCGGTCCCGGCCGTCGCGATGTCGGCCGTCCCCGGGCCGCCGGGCCCGCCGTACCCGCCGTACCCCGAGCGCCGCCAGACGCCGCTTCGCCCGCCGGTCTTCTCCAGCAGACGCACCCCGGTCAGCTCCGCCGCCGGGTCGACGGCCTTGACCATGTCGTGCAGGGCGAGCCCGGCGACCGCGACCGCGGTCAGCGCCTCCATCTCGACGCCGGTCCGGTCGGTGGTCCGCACGGTCGCCAGGATGTCGACGCCCTCGTCGCGCACGGTCAGGTCGACCTTCACCCCGGACAGCGCGATCGGGTGGCACAACGGCACCAGCTCGGCGGTCCGCTTGGCCCCCATGATCCCGGCGATCCGGGCGACGCCCAGCGCGTCACCCTTCGGCACGCCCTCGCCCCGCAGCAGCTCGACGACGGCCGGGCTGACCAGCAGCCGCCCGCCGGCGGTCGCGGTCCGCGTGGTCACCGCCTTCGCCGAGACGTCGACCATCCGGGCCGCGCCCGTCTCGTCCACGTGGGTCAGCCGGCGCACGCCGCCCGCGTCGGCCGGGCCGCCGTCGTCGTTGCCGGGTAGATCGCGCTCCTGGGACATGCGGCTATGCTCTCGCGCCCGGCGCACCCGCGCGGCCTGCCCTCGGCCAGCGTGGGCAGCTGCCAGCCGCGCCAGCCGGGCCGCCCACCGCGCTCGTCACTGTCCGGGCCCCGGCGCGCCCGCCGCGGCGGTGAGCGCCCCGAGGACGTTGTCCGCCGGGTCGGACGACAGCAGGATCGCGGTCAGCGGCTTGCCCACCTCGACCGCGGTGACGTCCTCGGGGACGACGAGCAGCGCGTTGGCGCTCGCGGCCGCGGAGAGCTGGTGCGAGCCCTGGCCGCCGGCCGACGTCGCGACCAGCGAGCCGTCCTGCCCGCGGGAGACCCGCACCCGCAGGAACGAGCGCCGCGCGGGCGGGGAGGTCATCGGCTCGCCGACGGTCACCGTCACCGCCTGGCGGTTGAGGTTGGTGTGCCCGCGCATCTTCAGCAGCGCCGGGCGGACGAACACCTCGAACGACACCAGGGCGCTGACCGGGTTGCCGGGCAGGGTGAACACGGCGACGCCGTCGACGACCCCGAAGCCCTGCGGCCTGCCCGGCTGCATCGCGATCGACTCGAACCGGACCTGCCCGCCCGCGGACAGGACCTCCTTGACGACGTCGTGCGCGCCGACGCTGACCCCGCCGGTGGTCACGACGACGTCGGCCTGGCCGAGCACCTCGCGGAACCTGGCCTCGAACTGGGCGGCGTCGTCGGGGACGCCGGTCAGCCGGATCGCGTCGGCGCCGGCCTCGCGGGCAGCCGCGGCCACCGCGTGGCTGTTGGAGTCGACGATCTGGCCGGGCTGCAGCCGCTCGCCGAGGTCCACCAGCTCGCTGCCGGTGGCCAGGACGACGACCCGCGGTCGCGGGTGCACCGGCGGGCGGGCGACGTTGACGGCCGCGAGCAGGCCGATCTGCGTCGAGCCGAGCAGCGTGCCGGCCGGCAGCACGAGGCTGCCGGGGGTGATGTCCTCGCCGGCCCGGCGGATGTGCAGACCGCGGCGGGCCGGGCGGTGGATGGCGACGGTCTGTGTGCCGCCGTCGGTCCACTCGACCTGGACGACGGTGTCGGCGCCGGGTGGGAACGGCGCTCCCGTCATGATCCGCACGGCGGTGCCGGGCTCAACGAACGGCGGCGTGCCGGCCGCGGCGGCGATCTCGCCGGCGACCGGGAGGGTGACCGGGTTGTCCTCGCTCGCCTTCTCGATGTCGGCGGCCCGCACGGCATAACCGTCCATCGCCGAGTTGTCGAACCCGGGGACGGCGACGGTCGCCCGGACGTCGGCCCCCAGCACGCAGCCGTGGGCCTCCGTGAGGGGCACGCGCCGGGCCGGCAGGACCCCGACCGCGTCCAGGATGTCCGCTAGGTGCTCGTCTACCGTCTTCATGGGCTCTCGTTCGTCCCGCTTTCCCTCAGACCGACGTTGTTGCCAACCCCGCGGCCACGCCGCCAGCGTCGTCCGGATCGGTCAGGGGACGACTGGGCCCACTCGGTCGCCGCCCGCCAGGGGCACGGGGCGTCCGGCCTGGCGGAGGCGCCGGCGTGGGCCATGACCACCGGCCGCCGGGGCACGGCCGGGGCCGGCGGGCGCTCAGGCGCTGGCCTTGGGCCCGCCGGCGGCGACGTACTCCTCCAACCAGGCGTACAGCTCCTGGCCGATGTCCTGGCGCTCGCAGGCCAGCCGGATCACGGCCTTGAGGTAGTCCACGCGGTCGCCGGTGTCGTAGCGGCGGCCGGTGAAGATGACCCCGTGCACCGGCTCGCCGGCGTCGTCGGCGGCCATGGCCAGCTCGCGCAGCGCGTCGGTGACCTGGATCTCGCCGCCACGGCCCGGCGGCGTCCGCCGCAGGACGTCGAAGATCGCCGGCGAGAGCGCGTAGCGCCCGATGATGGCGAGGTTGCTGGGGGCCTCGGCCAGCGGCGGCTTCTCCACCAGGTCGCGGATGCGGACCGTGCGGTACCGCCCGTCCGTGCTGACCGGCTCCGGGTCGACGGTGGCGATGCCGTACATCGACACCATCTCCTCGGGCACCTCCATCAGCGCGATGACGCTGCCGCCGAACCGGGCCTGGACGGCCAGCATCTCGGGCAGCAACGGGTCGCGCTCATCGATCAGGTCATCCCCGAGCAACACGGCGAACGGCTCGTTACCGACATGCGCCGCGGCGCACAGCACCGCGTGGCCAAGCCCGCGCGGCGCGCCCTGCCGGATGGAATGCACCTCGGCCAGCGATGTCGACGAGCGGATCCGTTCCAGCCGCCTGGTGTCACCCTTGCGCTCGAGCGCCGCCTCCAGTTCGGCCTCGCGGTCGAAGTGGTCCTCGACCGCTTTCTTGGACCGGCTGGTCACCAGCAGGACATCACGCAGACCAGACCGCGACGCCTCCTCGACCACATATTCGATGGCCGGCTTGTCGACAACCGGCAGCATCTCCTTCGGTACGGCCTTCGTGGCGGGCAGGAACCGGGTCCCCAGCCCGGCGGCCGGAATTACCGCCTTCGTCACTGGCATGGCGAAACCTTAACCGGCCCAGGTGACGTCGGCACAGCCGACGGCCCACGCCACGCGCGCGCCGCGGCGGGGCCAGGCAGGCCGCCGCCGGGGCCGCCGGCCGGCCGCCGTGCGAGCCCCCGCCGGCCAGCCGGACCGCGGCCAGGGTGGGCGCGGCGCTCGCTACCAGGCCGTTATCCGATGGTGACGCACACGACACATGACGCTGCCCGACGGCCTCTTTATCGGGCAGGCTTGCGGTGTGGACGAGCGGGAGGTGACGCGCGCCGACGACGTCGCGGAGCCGCACCGGCAGCCCTGGGCGCTGGCGGACCGGCCGGAGCGGCGGCCGCCGGACCAGCCGGGGCCCGGGGTGGGCG